>CAZTZY010000009.1:0-49786 GCA_964617765.1 uncultured Spongiibacteraceae bacterium | reverse complement strand
AGCTTTTAATATAAAACCCCGGTAGTTAAATCTGCCGGGGTTTTTTTATGCTTGCGTTGACAGAGAAAAGGGATCCCTATGCCCAATAGGTCTTGCCTAAAAGACTGTCATGACTCACATTAACGAATATGCATTTAATTCGTGACAATATATTTTCGGTATTAGATAAATTTTCAAATTTGAATAATGGAAACTTTTTATAATGAATAAAACAATTCCCCTCGAGTTGTTAACTTTACTAATCGATAAAAAGATTCATTCAGGAGAAGAGTTAGGGAATTCATTGAAAGTTACGAGGGCTGCAATTTGGAAGCAATTGCAGCGGTTGCAAAAGATTGGTGTAGAGATTGAATCAATAAAAGGTAATGGTTATAGACTTGTTGGAAGTATCGATTTGCTGGATCCGGAGTTTATTTCTAACGCACTCAGGATTAGTCATGACATTGATTGTGATGTTGTGATGCAAATTGATTCAACTAATACGGCGCTAATGAAGCTTTTACAAGAAAGTAATGTAACTTCTGGAAAGTGTGTAGTGGCCGAGATGCAAGCTGAAGGTCGCGGTAGGCGTGGCAGAAAATGGGCAAGCCCATTTGCAAAAAATCTTTATTTCTCGATGTTGTGGAATTTTTATACAGGGTTGTCAGGTCTTGAAGGATTGAGTTTGGTTATAGGTATTTCAATTGTGCAAGTTTTAAAAAAAATGGGATTGGAAGATGCCAAGCTCAAATGGCCAAATGATGTTCTGATTAATAATAAAAAATTAGCAGGTGTTCTTTTGGATGTTTATGGTGATCCTACAGGTTTTTGCAATGTTGTTATCGGGGTCGGGTTGAATGTTTATATGGTTAAACCTGATATTATTATCGATCAGCCATGGGTCTCTTTAGAGCAGGTAATCGATTTAAAGATAGGTCGTTCAGCTTTATTTATATTGCTTATCGAAAATTTAATTGCAAATTTAGAGTTATATGAGCGCTATGGATTTCTTCATTTTATGAGTGAATGGAAATTATATGATGCCTATTTAGGGAAGGAAGTCGTCGTTACTTTGGGAGATAAAGTCCTTGTAGGTGTTGCGCAGGGGGTAAGTAATTCAGGTGAATTAATGGTAAAAACACAATCGTCTGTTCAATCATTTAGCGGTGGTGAAGTAACTTTGAGGATAAAACAACAATGATATTGGCAATTGATATTGGTAATACAAATGTCAAATGTAAAATATGGAATGATGCAGATGTATTGTTTGTTAAAAGTTATTCAATATCTGAAATTGATTTTATGTTAAGTGAGCTAAGAGAATATTCTTTGGATAAGGTTACAGTAGCATGTGTTGGACCGGCGGCTGTTGAAGATATTATAAGAAAAGAATTTTCTTCGTTGAATTATTGGCACTTAAAAAGCGATTCATTTTGTTTGGAGGTATCTAATGGATATGAGGACCCAGTTACATTAGGCATTGATAGATTGCTAGCCATTACTGAAGCATTTTATGACTCCGAGAAAAAAGCTTGTTGTGTTTTTGACCTGGGTACCGCGTTAACGCTAGATGTAATTGACGATAATGGAAATCATATTGGAGGATATATTGTCCCTGGTTTGGCATTAATGAGGGAGGCGCTTATGAAGGGTACACAGCAGATTAAGTATGAGTCTAAAGACTCCGGTCGTATGGATTACGCCACGAATACGGCTGATGCAGTAGAGCGAGGTACTTTATCCGTAATATGTGCTTGGATAAAATCAGAGGCTGAGAGGTTTAAAAATATATATCCAGAAGGTAGCGTATATTTAACCGGGGGCGGTGCGCAATATATATTGCCTTTATTGGATTGTGATCTGAATTACCGAAAAGATCTGGTAATTGATGCTTTAAAGAGAATTGCATCCAATTAGTAATGTTTTGTATTTATGTTATATTCAAACTTAATATTTATTTAGGGTTGCAATAATATGCGTTGGGTGGTCTTTTTTCTATTTGTTCTCAATGGGTTGCTCTTTGTTTGGTTTTCCTTTCAGGAGGAGCAGTTTGCACAAGTAGCAGAACGAGAAAAGCAAGAAGGTTTTGATTTCTCCAGTGTGAAAAAAATTGTCCTTTTGAGTGAGTTGCCTGCCGAAGATTTGGATTTGAGGGATGTTCGTCAAAATCTTGGTGGTGAAACCATCCTTGAGACAGGTCAAAATGTAGACGGTACTATTATCCTGCAATGTGCTTTAATTGGTCCTTTTCGTGAGGTGATTTCTGCTAAGCAAGCTAAAAGTCGATTGGAAGAAAAAGGATTGTTATCAAAAACAGTGATGGTTTTGAAAGACTTGCCAGCAATTAATTGGGTGTATATAGCGCCCTTAGCCGATAGAAAAACAGCTCTTGCAATGCTTAGGGATTTGCAGTCAAAAAATATCGACAGTTTTTTGATTGCAGATGGAGAATACGAGAATGGGATTTCATTAGGATTTTTTACTAATTTAGAGTCGGCTCAGGCGATATTGGAAGAAAGAAAGAGCCAAGGGTATCCTGTTAGTTTGGTGGAGAAAAAAAGAGACCAACAAACATATTGGTTGGCGTTTGATGAGAATGCTGCATCAAGGATTGATGAGGCTGAGCTTGATGCTTTGGAAGAGGGAAGTTTTGCGGTAAAAAAACAAGATAAATCATGTGGTGAAGTTGCACTTTTGCAAATCATCGAATAGAATGCCCCGCCTCTGAATTAAGAGGTTTTTTGAAGCTGGCGTAGCTCAGTAGGTAGAGCAGCTGATTTGTAATCAGCCGGTCGAGGGTTCGATTCCTTTCGCCAGCTCCATACTCATGGATATGTTTAGAGCTTTGGTGGGGTACCCGAGTGGCCAAAGGGATCAGACTGTAAATCTGACGCGCGAGCTTCGGTGGTTCGAATCCACCCCCCACCACCATAACTAAATCCCTGATTTAGTAATATTTTTTGAAAAGATATTCAACGAAGAGAAGTCTGCGGGTATGGTTCAATGGTAGAACCTCAGCCTTCCAAGCTGATGGCGCGGGTTCGATTCCCGCTACCCGCTCCATATTCAGGCTCAAGTAGCTCAGTTGGTAGAGCACACCCTTGGTAAGGGTGAGGTCGGCGGTTCAAATCCGCTCTTGAGCTCCATCTTTTCAATACATCGATTGGCTGTTTTTTAAATCCACCTTGACACATCGCCGTTATATAAGTAGTATTTCGCCTCTTTTTTTGTAGGTATAGGCCAGTAGTTCAATTGGTAGAGCGTCGGTCTCCAAAACCGAAAGTTGGGGGTTCGAGTCCCTCCTGGCCTGCCATTACTTCTTGGAAGCACGGTAAGGGCAAGTCATGAGTAATAATGGGCAAGTGAAAGTAGTATCAAGTCTGAATATAGTCAAATGGCTGTGCGTTTTGGTACTTTTGGCTGTTGGTATCTACGGTAATGACAGTTATAAAAACATATATTCAGTATATGAGCGTGCTTTGCCTTTGCTCTTAATGACGGGCGTGGCTATTTTTATTGCTATGCAAACAATTCAGGGTGAAGCGTTTGGTCGATTGGTAAAAGAGTCGCGAGCTGAGATACGAAGGGTGGTTTGGCCAACTAGGCAAGAGGCTACACAAACAACGTTAATAGTTGCATTGGTTGTTTTTATAATGGCGTTGATTTTATGGGCACTCGATTGGTCTTTAAATCAGCTAGTTTCTTTAATAATAGGATAGAGGTGTAGCATGTCAAAGCGTTGGTATGTCGTACATGCTTATTCAGGTTACGAGAAAAAGGTTAAGGCTGCATTAGAAGAGCGCATTCAATTATATAGTATGCAGGACTTCTTCGGTTCTGTTTTGGTGCCATCTGAAGAAGTGGTTGAGATGCGTGGCGGTCAGAAGCGTAAAAGTGAGCGCAAGTTTTTTCCGGGTTATGTTTTGGTTCAAATGGAATTGAATGATGCTAGTTGGCATCTCGTGAAGGAAACGCCAAGAGTGATGGGCTTTATTGGTGGTAAGGCTGATAAGCCTGCACCAATTACAGATAAAGAGGCGGAATTTATATTGCAGCGTATGCAGGATGGTGCTGAGGCGCCAAAACCGAAAACGCTGTTTGAGCCGGGTGAAGTAATAAGAGTAATTGATGGCCCATTTAATGATTTTAATGCGGTTGTTGAATCAGTGGATTATGCCCGCAACCGCGTGCAGGTTGGAGTTCAGATCTTTGGGCGCTCTACTCCCGTTGATCTGGAGTTTGGTCAAGTAGAGAAAACCTAAATTTAGACAGGGGAGCATAGACTTGATCTATGCGTTAGCACCCATTGAGGAGTTTTTGCAATGGCAAAAAAAGTAGAAGCATATATCAAGCTGCAAGTAGCAGCTGGCAAGGCAAATCCAAGTCCGCCTGTTGGTCCAGCATTGGGTCAAAAAGGTGTGAATATAATGGAGTTTTGTAAAGCATTTAATGCGGCGACTCAAAATCTTGAGCCAGGCTTGCCCATTCCGGTGGTTATTTCTGTATATAGTGATCGAAGTTTTACATTCATCACAAAAACCCCGCCTGCATCAGTGTTGCTCTTCAAGGCGGCAGGTATTCAAAAAGGGTCCAGCAATCCTAATACCAATAAAGTGGGTGCAGTAACGCGCGCACAAGTAGAAGAAATTGCTAACACTAAAATGGCTGATTTGAACGCAAATGATATAGAAGCCGCTGTGCGTATAATTGCAGGTACTGCTCGCAGTGCTGGTTTGGAGGTTAAAGGTTAATCATGGCTAAGTTAACAAAACGTCAAAAGGCAATTCGTGAAAAAGTAGAAGTTGGTAAGTTGTATGCAATCAACGATGCAGTAGCGTTATTAAAAGAATTATCAACGGTCAAGTTTGGTGAGGCGGTAGATGTTGCTATAAATCTGGGTGTTGATGCAAAGAAATCGGATCAACAAGTTCGTGGCGCTACGACATTACCTAATGGCACTGGCAGAACTGTTCGTGTGGCTGTATTTACCTCTGGAAATAATGCGGAGGTTGCAAAATCGGCTGGTGCAGATTTTGTGGGTATGGAAGATCTAGCGGAGCAAATCAAAGGCGGCATGATGGACTTCGATGTGGTTATTGCAAGTCCGGATGCTATGCGTGTTGTTGGTCAGTTGGGTCAGGTTTTGGGGCCGCGTGGTTTAATGCCTAACCCTAAGACGGGAACGGTAACACCTGATGTTGTTACGGCTGTCAAGAACGCAAAAGCAGGTCAAGTACGCTATCGTACCGATAAAAATGGCATTATCCATGGCGCTATTGGCAAATTGGCTTTTGACGCATCCGCACTAAAAGAAAATTTAGAAGCTTTACTGGGCGACTTAAAAAGAGCAAAGCCTTCAACTGCAAAAGGTGTATATTTGCGTAAGATAACATTGTCTACAACTATGGGTCCTGGTTTGGTTTTGGATCCTTCTAGTTTAGATGCATAGCAGCACATGCTGCTATAAAGAACTTTGGGGTTTTTGAGTGGGGCTTGCCTTATTCAAAAATTGTCAAAGACCGTAGGTGTTAGATTTAACTTAATCTTTTGTGCTTTTGCATAGCAAAAGTATAAAAAGCCTACGCAGACGGTAAAAGATTGTTTTTAGAAAATCTGCCTGCCGACAATAAATTGCCTTACGGATATTTCTGATAAGGTAAACATTAAGTAGATTGGCATTAGCCAATCATTCTCGGGAGAAATCTTGTGGCTATAGGACTTGAAGACAAAAAAGCGATTGTCGCTGAAGTCCAGCAAGCGGCTAACACTGCTTTGTCTGCTGTTGTTGCAGATTCAAGAGGTGTTACTGTTGCAGCTATGACTGTACTTCGCAAAGAAGCACGTAAATACGGTGTGACTGTAAAGGTTGTGCGTAATACGTTGGCGCGTCGCGCTGTACAGGGCACGCCCTTAGAGTGTCTGTCAGATACTTTTGTTGGGCCAACGCTAATAGCATTTTCTAACGAACATCCTGGGGCTGCGGCACGCATTCTAAAGGATTTCGCTAAGACAAATGCTCTATTTGAGTTGAAAGCTGCTGCCTTTGAGGGCGCGTTGACTGATATTTCATTGTTGGCAAGTTTGCCTACATACAATGAAGCTATTGCGAAACTAATGAGCGTTATGAAAGAGGCTTCTGCTGGTAAATTGGTTCGCACTATTGCGGCCGTACGCGATCAAAAAGAACAGCAAGCCGCGTAGTACTTTTAAGTATTGTGAGGTTTTGTATTGAATTTTAACGAGCTAAAAGCTCATTGAGAATGGGAAGAAAAAACATGTCTTTGACAAAAGAAGATATTATCAATGCAATCGCTGAAATGTCAGTGAAAAACGTTGTTGAATTGATTTCTGCAATGGAAGAGAAATTTGGTGTTTCTGCGGCTTCTGCTGTTGCTGTTGCTGCTAGTGGTGATGCTGGTGCATCTGCCGCTGAAGAGCAAACAGAGTTCACCGTTGTTTTAGCTAGCACTGGTGAGAAGAAAGTAAACGTAATTAAAGCTGTTCGTGAACTCACTGGTCTAGGCTTGAAAGAAGCTAAGGCTGTAGTTGATGGAGCTCCTTCGACAGTTAAAGAAGGTGTTTCAAAAGCTGATGCGGCGGCGGCTAAAGCGACATTGGAAGAAGCAGGCGCAACTGTCGAAATTAAGTAATTTCACGTGTTGATCTGTTATTCGGTGATGCTTATATAGCATGGGCTGGCGGCGTATGTCGCTGGCCTTTTTGCGTTTGCACTCAATGTAATTATTAGTCGTAAGCCAAAAAATAGTTTAAAACAATCAGCCGCCAGAAATTCTTTGGTAAGCTGAAAAATTGATCGCCTCTGATGACGCGTTAGGGAGTACTGATGACATACTCATATACTGAGAAAAAACGTATTCGTAAAAACTTTGGGAAATTCCAGCAAATTATGGATATTCCCTATCTTTTGGCAATCCAGTTAGACTCCTATCGTAAATTTACTCAGGCTGACGTCTCTATCGATGAGCGTGAGGATATGGGTTTACAGGCTGCATTCAAGTCGGTTTTTCCTATTGTTAGTTATTCAGGGAGTGCCGCATTAGAGTATGTGAATTACAAGCTAGGCGAACCAGCTTTTGACGTGGTCGAGTGTCAATTGCGTGGAGTTACTTTCTCTGTTCCTTTGCGTGTTCGAGTTCGTTTGATTATTTATGATAAGGAATCAGCCAATAAATCTATCAAGGATATAAAAGAACAAGAAGTCTATATGGGTGAAATACCCTTGATGACTGAAAATGGTACTTTCGTTATTAATGGTACCGAGCGCGTGGTTGTATCTCAATTGCATAGATCTCCTGGGGTATTTTTTGATCATGATAAAGGCAAAACGCATTCCTCTGGCAAGTTGCTGTATTCAGCAAGGATAATTCCTTATCGTGGGTCTTGGCTGGATTTTGAATTTGATCCTAAAGATTTAGTATTTGTACGTATAGACCGACGTCGAAAATTGCCTGCTACTATCCTGTTGCGTGCGTTGGGATATAGCTCGCAAGAGATGTTGGAAATGTTTTTTGATACTAATGTTTTCCATTTTAAAAAGGATGGCATTGTATTGGATTTGGTGGCTGAGCGTTTGCGTGGAGAAATGGCGACTTTTGATCTGGTAGATAAAAAAGGTAAAGTCATTGTAGAGCAGGGGCGCAGAATAACGGGCAAGCATATTCGTCAAATCGAGAAGGCGGGTATTGAAGAGTTGCCTGTGCCGCGCGAATATCTTTTGGGTAAGGCAGTCGCCAAAGATATTATTGATCAAAAAACGGGTGAAGTTCTTGTTGAATGTAATACAGAAATTACCAATGAGATTTTGGATGTTTTAGTAGGTGCAAATATTGCGCGTATTGAAGTTTTATACACTAATGAATTGGATTGTGGGGCCTATGTTTCAGATACATTGAGATCTGATGCAAGTCGAGATAAGTTAGACGCGTTAGTTGAAATTTACCGCATGATGCGTCCTGGTGAGCCACCGACCAAAGATGCAGCAGAAAATCTTTTCCAAAATTTATTTTTCTCTTCAGAGCGATACGATTTGTCGAGTGTTGGGCGCATGAAATTTAATCGTCGCCTAGGTCGTGAAGAGATTAGAGGGGAAGGTACTTTAAGCAAAGAAGATATCGTTGATGTACTTAAAACGATGATCGCTATTCGTAACGGAAAAGGCGTAGTTGATGATATAGATCATCTAGGTAATAGACGCGTGCGTTCTGTTGGTGAGATGGCTGAAAATCAATTTCGCGTAGGTTTAGTTCGTGTGGAACGAGCGGTTAAGGAACGACTATCACAAGCAGAATCAGAAGGTTTGATGCCGCAGGACTTAATAAATGCAAAACCAGTAGCTGCAGCTACCAAAGAGTTTTTTGGTTCAAGCCAGCTGTCTCAATTTATGGATCAAAACAATCCTTTATCAGAGATTACTCATAAGCGTCGAGTTTCAGCTTTAGGACCTGGTGGTCTTACGCGTGAGCGCGCAGGCTTTGAGGTGCGGGATGTCCATCCTACGCATTATGGTCGTGTCTGTCCGATAGAAACGCCAGAAGGTCCGAATATAGGGTTAATAAATTCCTTGGCTACATATTCTCGTACTAATGATTACGGCTTTTTGGAAACGCCATATGTTAAAGTGTTAGATGGAAAGGTTACGGAAGAGATTGAGTTTTTATCTGCGATTAATGAGTCGGAGTATGTGATAGCGCAAGCATCGGCATTGTTAGATGATAAAGGTCGATTAACAGAAGATTTGGTTGCTGTTCGTCATCAAAACGAATTCACAGTAATGCCGCCTGAACGCGTCGATTATATGGATGTATCGCCAAAGCAGGTCGTATCGGTAGCTGCGTCGTTGATCCCATTCCTTGAGCATGATGATGCAAACCGTGCGCTCATGGGTTCGAACATGCAGCGTCAAGCGGTGCCTACATTAAAGGCAGAAAAGCCGCTTGTGGGTACAGGTATGGAGAGAATTGTTGCGCGTGATTCAGGGGTTTGTGTAGTGGCCAAGCGAGGAGGTGTTGTTCACAGTGTTGATGCGGGTCGTATAGTCGTTCGTGTAAACGATCATGAAGCTCAGCAAGGTGAGGCTCCAGTAGATATCTATAATCTTACTAAATACACACGATCAAACCAAAATACATGTATTAATCAACGTTCTATTGTATCGGCTGGTGATGTGATAGTCCGTGGAGATATCTTGGCAGATGGGCCGTCGGTGGATTTGGGTGAATTGGCCTTAGGGCAAAACATGCGAATCGCATTTATGCCCTGGAATGGTTACAACTTCGAAGATTCGATTCTCGTATCTGAGCGAGTTGTAAAAGAAGACCGTTTTACTAGTATCCACATTCAAGAACTAACCTGTATTGCCCGTGATACTAAATTGGGATCAGAAGAAATTACTGCTGATATACCTAATGTTGGTGAGTCGGCACTGGCTAAATTGGACGACTCAGGCATTGTTTATATTGGTGCTGAAGTCGGTCCTGGAGACATTTTGGTTGGTAAAGTAACGCCGAAGGGTGAAACTCAATTAACGCCAGAAGAAAAATTGTTGCGTGCTATATTCGGCGAAAAGGCTTCTGATGTTAAGGATAGTTCATTGCGCGTTGGAAGTAGTACTAAAGGAACTGTTGTTGATGTTCAGGTATTTACTCGCGATGGGTTAGAAAAAGATCAGCGTGCAAAAGCTATAGAAAAATCTCAACTCGATGATTATCGTAAAGATTTGAATCAAAAATTCGATATTGTGCAATCTGCTACTTTCGCGCGGTTATCAAATTTGCTCTCAGGCAAAGAAGTCAAAGCGGGTGCTGGATTTAAAAAGGGGCAGAAACTGGCAGTTGAGGATTTGCAAAATCTTCCTTTAGTTGAATGGTTCAAGATTCGTATGGTAGATGCCGTATTAAATGAAGAGCTTGATGCAGCTGAAAAGCAACTCGCTGAGTTTCGTACGCTGTTGGATGACCGTTTTGATATCAAGAAGAAAAAACTGCAAAGTGGAGATGACTTGGCTCCAGGTGTTTTGAAAATAGTTAAGGTATATCTTGCTATTAAACGACGTATACAGCCAGGTGATAAAATGGCCGGACGCCATGGTAACAAAGGTGTTATTTCTGTTATTAAGCCAATTGAAGATATGCCATATGATGAAAATGGCGAGCCTGTAGATATCGTGCTAAACCCATTGGGTGTTCCATCGCGCATGAACGTTGGGCAAATTCTTGAGACTCATCTTGGTATGGCCGCTCGTGGGTTAGGTATTAAAATTGATGAAATGTTGCGGAAGCAACGTGCAGTCAAAGAAGTTCGTTCATTTCTGGAAGTGATTTATAACAAAGGTGCGCAGCAGCCAGAAGATTTGAGTTCTTTTACTGATGCTGAGGTACTTGAGCTGGCAATGAATTTGCGCGCTGGAGTGCCAATGGCTACGCCTGTATTTGATGGCGCTGCAGAATCGGAAATAAAGGATTTGCTGGAGTTGGCTGGAATTTCTCGTACAGGCCAAATCAAGTTATTTGATGGGCGTACGGGGGATGTATTTTCGCGTCCGGTTACAGTTGGCTATATGTATATGTTGAAATTGAACCATTTGGTTGATGATAAAATGCATGCACGTTCAACTGGTTCATATAGTTTGGTTACACAGCAGCCTCTAGGCGGTAAAGCCCAGTTCGGTGGCCAGCGTTTCGGTGAGATGGAGGTGTGGGCATTAGAAGCTTACGGCGCCGCATATACCTTGCAAGAAATGCTTACTGTTAAATCGGATGACGTGAATGGTCGTACTAAGATGTATAAAAACATCGTTGATGGTGATCATCGCATGGAGCCTGGAATGCCGGAATCATTCAATGTATTGGTCAAAGAGATCCGTTCTCTGGGTATTGATATAGATTTGGATACTGAGTAATTTAGGGTAATTGCATTAGAAATAATCACCATAAAGTTTGTCTTGAGTCATTAATCTTAAGGCGCAAAAAACAGCACTGGAGTAAAGGCATTGAAAGATTTATTAAATATTTTGAAGTCCCAGGGACAGCAGAAAGAGTTTGATGTCATTCGTATAGGTTTGGCGTCACCAGAGATGATTCGTTCGTGGTCATTTGGTGAAGTAAAAAAGCCGGAAACTATTAATTATCGCACCTTTAAACCAGAAAGAGATGGTTTGTTTTGTGCCAAAATTTTTGGCCCGATAAAAGACTATGAGTGCTTGTGTGGTAAGTATAAGCGTTTAAAACATCGCGGCGTTATTTGTGAAAAATGCGGCGTTGAAGTTGCGTTAGCAAAAGTGCGTCGTGATCGAATGGGCCATATTGAGTTGGCTAGCCCTGTTGCGCATATTTGGTTTTTAAAATCACTTCCGTCACGTATTGGTTTATTGTTGGATATGACATTGCGGGATATTGAGCGTATTTTGTATTTTGAATCATATGTTGTGATTGATGCCGGGATGACTACTTTAGAGCAAGGCCAATTGCTAAATGATGAGCAATACTATGAGGCTTTAGAGGAATTTGGGGATGAATTTTCAGCCAAGATGGGTGCTGAGGCAATTCAGGAGTTAATGCTCGATCTTAATCTTAAAGAAGAAATAGCTCGTATGCGTGAAGAAATACCGCAAACGAATAGCGAAACAAAGATCAAAAAGTTATCTAAGCGTCTTAAGTTAATGGAAGCGTTTTTGCAGTCAGGTAATAAGCCTGAGTGGATGATCATGAACGTTCTTCCGGTATTACCGCCTGATTTACGACCATTGGTTCCATTGGATGGTGGGCGTTTTGCAACGTCAGATTTGAATGACTTGTATCGTCGAGTCATAAACCGTAATAACCGATTGAAACGTTTATTGGATTTGAATGCACCTGATATCATTGTGCGCAATGAAAAGCGTATGCTGCAAGAGTCTGTAGATGCTCTTTTGGATAACGGACGTCGTGGCAGGGCAATTACAGGTTCCAACAAGCGCCCCTTAAAATCTTTGGCAGATATGATCAAAGGTAAACAAGGTCGTTTCCGGCAAAACTTGTTAGGCAAGCGTGTTGACTATTCAGGTCGCTCCGTAATCGTTGTAGGTCCTACATTGCGCTTACATCAATGTGGGTTGCCGAAAAAAATGGCACTCGAACTCTTCAAGCCTTTCATATTTGGCAAATTAGAAGCATTGGGTTTATCTACGACGATTAAAGCTGCAAAGAAAATGGTCGAGCGTGAGCCTGCAGAAGTGTGGGATATCCTTGCTGAGGTAATTCGCGAACATCCTGTAATGTTGAACCGTGCGCCAACACTGCATCGTTTGGGCATTCAGGCGTTTGAGCCTGTTCTGATTGAAGGGAAGGCAATACAGCTACACCCTTTGGTGTGCGCGGCTTTTAATGCCGACTTCGACGGTGACCAGATGGCAGTTCATGTGCCATTAACTTTAGAAGCACAGTTAGAAGCTCGTGCATTGATGATGTCTACCAATAACATTCTATCGCCCGCGAATGGCGATCCAATTATTGTCCCATCTCAGGACGTGGTTTTGGGTTTGTATTGGATGACTCGTGCTCGTGTTAATGCTCGCGGCGAAGGTATGGTATTTGCTGATGCGAAAGAAGTTAGTCGCGCATATGCTACTGGAACTGTTGACTTGCAGGCACGTATTAAAGCGAGAATTACTGAATATGATATTGATAGTTCACGTAATAAAACAGCACGTACATCATTAATTGAAACAACAACAGGGCGAGTTCTTTTGTGGCAAATTGTTCCGCATGGACTTCCATTTGACATCGTAAACAAATCGATGGTTAAAAAAGCTATTTCTAAAGCGTTAGATGAAAGCTACCGTAATTGTGGTTTGAAAGAAACGGTTATTTTTGCCGATCAATTGATGTATGCGGGATTTGAATATTCCACAAAATCTGGTTGTTCTATTGGGGTTAATGATTTTGAAATCCCTGATGCCAAGGCCAAAATCATTGGTGATGCCGAACAAGAAGTTAAGGAAATAGAAGGGCAATTTACTTCTGGTCTTGTGACGCAAGGTGAAAAGTATAACAAAGTTATTGATATTTGGTCGCGTGCTAATGATCTGGTAGCCAAATCAATGATGGAAGGAATAAGTACCGAGAAAGTCATTAATCGCGATGGTAAGGAGGAAAAGCAACCTTCCTTTAATTCAGTATTTATTTATGCTGATTCGGGCGCTAGGGGCTCGCCGGCACAGATTCGACAATTGGCTGGCATGCGTGGATTGATGGCTAAACCAGATGGCTCGATTATCGAGACACCAATTACCTCTAACTTTCGCGAGGGCTTGAGTGTACTTCAATACTTTATATCTACTCACGGTGCTCGTAAAGGCTTGGCCGATACAGCATTAAAAACTGCTAACTCAGGATATTTGACGCGTCGTCTTGTTGATGTCGCGCAGGATGTTGTGATAACAGAAAGAGATTGTGGTACTGAGGCTGGCATTGCAATGACGCCTGTTATTGAAGGTGGAGATATTATTGAGACGCTAGGTGATCGAGTGTTAGGTAGAATAGTTGCAAAAGATGTTTATAAGCCAGGTACTGAAGAAGTTGCTGTGCCTAAAGGTACAATGATGGATGAGGAGTGGGTTGGTCGTTTGGAAGAGATGGGTATAGACGAAATTGATGTTCGCTCAACCATAACTTGTGAAACTCGCCATGGTGTTTGCTCCGCTTGTTATGGAAGAGATTTGGCTCGTGGACATCAGGTAAATATTGGTGAGGCTGTTGGTGTTATTGGAGCTCAGTCCATAGGTGAGCCTGGTACGCAGTTAACCATGCGTACATTCCATATTGGTGGTGCTGCATCTAGGGCAACTGCCGTTGATAATATTCAAGTAAAGCATGATGGAAGTATGCGTTTGCATAATATCAAGGTTGTAGAAAGGGATGATGGTAAGTTAGTTGCGGCTTCTCGTTCTGGGGAATTATCTATTGCAGATACCAATGGTCGAGAGCGTGAACGATATAAGATTCCATACGGAGCTTTAATCAACATTAAAGATCATGCGGCTGTTAAAAGTGGTGAGGTTGTAGCAACGTGGGATCCACATATGCATCCGATAATAACGGAGGTTGCCGGTAAGGTTCGCTTTAGTGGTATTGAAGAAGGGATTTCAGTCAATAGACAGACAGATGAGTTAACCGGATTGTCTAGTATGCAGATTATTGATCCTGCTGAGCGCCCGGCTTCAGGCAAGGAGCTAAGACCGGCAATCACTTTGGTCGATAAAGCTGGAAAAGAATTGTGCTTGGCCGGAACCACAGTTCCTGCGCATTATTTCTTGCCAGCTAACGCTATGGTGGGCATTAATGACGGTGATGAGGTAAATGTCGGTGATGTCATAGCTCGTATTCCTCAGGAAGGCTCGAAGACTCGTGATATTACCGGTGGTTTGCCGCGTGTAGCTGATTTATTTGAAGCTCGTAAGCCAAAAGAACCTGCTATATTGGCAGAAATATCAGGTACAGTGAGTTTTGGTAAAGAGACAAAAGGTAAGCGTCGCTTGGTAATTACACCCGCAGAAGGTGTAACTTTACCTGATGGCAAGGAGCATTATGAGGCATTGATTCATAAATGGCGTAACCTGTCAGTTTTTGAGGGTGAGCATGTTGAAAAGGGAGAGGTTGTTTCTGAAGGTCCGTTGAGTCCGCATGATATTTTACGCCTAAAAAGTGTTGTTGCATTAACCAATTATATTGTAAATGAAGTGCAGGAAGTATATCGGTTACAAGGTGTAAAAATTAATGATAAGCATATTGAAGTTATCATTAGGCAGATGCTGCGGAAAGTGGAAATCACTCATGTGGGAGACTCAGGCTTTATAAAAGGTGAACAAATAGAGCTTGTTGATGCGCTTGAAGAAAATGATAGATTGGCCAAAGAGAGCAAAATTCCTGCCAGGTATGAAAGGGTGTTGTTGGGTATTACCAAGTCCTCATTGGCTACTGAGAGCTTTATATCTGCTGCCTCATTCCAGGAGACTACTAGGGTTTTAACTGAGGCTGCTGTTACAGGTAAGCGCGATCACCTACGCGGATTAAAAGAAAACGTTATTGTTGGTCGTTTGATCCCTGCAGGTACAGGACTTGCTTACCATAATGAAAGAAAGATTAGGAAGACAGCTGGGGTAGAGGTTACGGTAACAGCAAGTGATGTAGAGGCTGCGCTTGCTGAGGCATTTGGTTCTGGCGAGTAAAATGCCATTATTCTTAAAATGCGCTACTTGACTGTCGCTCCATGCTTCTGTAGAATTTTGCATCCATTTTTGAGTGAGTGGGATTGGTAAAGTCCCATTTTTAATATAAGTTTCCCCGTTATGGGTTTGAGTTGTGGAGTGTGTTAATGGCAACGATCAATCAGTTGGTTCGTAAGCCTAGAAAAAGCAAGGTTGAAAAGACGGATGTGCGTGCACTGCAGGGTAGTCCGCAGCGTCGGGGTGTATGTACTCGTGTATATACTACAACCCCTAAAAAACCTAACTCGGCACTACGTAAAGTTTGTCGTGTGCGCTTGACGAACGGCTTTGAGGTAACTTCGTATATTGGTGGCGAAGGCCATAACCTGCAAGAGCATAGCGTTATACTTATACGTGGTGGACGTGTGAAGGATTTGCCAGGTGTTCGTTACCACACAATTCGTGGCGCCTTGGATACTCAGGGTGTCAGTGCGCGTAAGCAAGGTCGATCTAAATATGGCACCAAGCGCCCTAAAAAATAATTTTTCGATCAACTAGAAATATAAACTAAAAACAGTAAGGCCAAACATAATTTTGTTTTGGGTGAACCTGAATAGAGAGAGCGAAATGCCAAGAAGAAGAGTAGTAGCAAAAAGAGACGTGTTGCCTGATCCAAAGTTTAAAAATGTAACTTTGGCAAAGTTTATGAATATTGTGATGGTAAGCGGCAAAAAGGCTGTCGCTGAACGTATTGTTTATGGAGCTTTAGCAATTGTGGAAGAGAAGTTGGGTGGAGACCCTTTGGCAACATTTGAAGCTGCGCTAGAAAAAATTGCTCCAATGGTTGAAGTTAAGGCTCGTCGTGTTGGCGGCGCTACTTATCAGGTGCCTGTTGAGGTGCGTGCTTCTCGCAGGAGTGCGTTAGCAATGCGTTGGTTGGTGGATTATTCGCGTGGTCGCGGTGAGAAATCGATGGGTCAGCGTTTGGCTGGTGAAATTATTGATGCTTCACAAGGTAAGGGTAATGCGGTTAAGAAGCGTGAAGACGTTCATCGCATGGCTGAAGCAAATAAAGCTTTCTCACATTTCCGTTTCTAATTTTATTTAAGGAATTATCGTGGCGCGTAAGACCCCATTAAGTCGTTATCGTAATATAGGTATTTGTGCTCACGTGGATGCGGGTAAAACCACCACTACTGAGCGGGTATTGTTCTATACCGGGCTGTCTCACAAGATAGGTGAAGTTCATGATGGCGCCGCAACAATGGATTGGATGGAACAGGAGCAGGAGCGTGGCATTACCATTACATCAGCTGCGACCACCTGCTTTTGGGCAGGCATGCAAAAGCAATTTGATCAGCATCGGATTAATATTATAGATACGCCCGGGCACGTAGATTTCACAATTGAAGTTGAACGTTCTTTGCGCGTTCTTGATGGTGCGGTTGTTGTGTTATGTGGATCTTCCGGTGTCCAGCCTCAGACAGAAACAGTATGGCGTCAGGCAAATAAATATGCTGTTCCTCGAATGGTCTTTGTGAATAAAATGGATCGTGCCGGTGCTAACTTCAAAAAAGTAGTTGGCCAGTTGAAGGATAGGTTGGGTGCTATAGCAGTACCGTTGCAAATGACTATTGGCGCGGAAGATGAATTTAAGGGTGTTGTTGACCTTATAAAAATGAAAACCATAATGTGGAATGAGGAAGATCAAGGTATGACCTTCACTTATGGTGAAGTGCCTCCTGATATGCTAGATGAATGTATTAAAATGCGTGAATTTATTGTTGAGACCGCTGCGGAATCCACTGATGAATTGATGGAAAAGTATCTTGAAGGAAATGAATTAACTGAGGAAGAGGTTATTGCTGGAATTCGTAAGCGTACATTGGCTAATGAAATTGTTCCTGTGTTAGGCGGTTCTGCTTTTAAAAATAAAGGCGTTCAGGCTATGTTGGATGCTGTAGTTCAGTATCTGCCATCACCCAAAGAAGTGAAGCCGATTGAGGGAACATTAGATGATAAAGATGAAACGAAGGCAACTCGTGAAGCTGACGACAATGCTCCTTTTGCTGCGTTAGCATTTAAAATAGCCACGGATCCATTTGTAGGTACGTTGACATTTTTTCGTGTTTATTCAGGTAAGTTAGAAAGCGGTACGGGAATTTATAATTCAGTTAAATGTAAAAAAGAGCGTGTTGGGCGCATGGTGCAAATGCATGCGAATAATCGCGAAGAAATCAAAGAAGTATTTGCTGGCGATATAGCGGCGGCTATTGGTCTGAAAGATACAACTACAGGCGATACATTATGCGATGTTGATAATGTTATTGTTCTTGAGCGGATGGAGTTTCCTGAGCCTGTAATTTCAGTTGCTGTTGAGCCAAAGACAAAAGCCGATCAAGAAAAAATGGGTGTTGCTCTGGGTAAGCTTGCACAAGAAGATCCTTCTTTCAGGGTGAAAACTGATGAAGAGTCTGGGCAGACGATTATTTCAGGAATGGGCGAGTTACATTTGGATATTATTGTTGATCGTATGCGGCGTGAGTTTAGCGTTGAGGCAAATATTGGTAAGCCTCAAGTAGCTTATAGAGAGACAATAACTAATAAATGTGAGATTGAGGGTAAGTTTGTACGTCAATCGGGTGGTCGCGGTCAATATGGGCATGTATGGGTAAGATTTGAGCCAGCTGACGATGCTAATGCAGAGGGTTTAGTATTCCTGAATGAGGTAGTTGGAGGCACTGTTCCTCGTGAATATGTTCCTGCGGTAGAAAAAGGTATTTCAGAGCAGATGAAAAATGGTATTTTGGCTGGATATCCGTTGTTGGGTTTGAAAGCTACCTTATTTGATGGCTCTTATCATGATGTCGATTCTAATGAAATGGCATTTAAGGTGGCTGCATCGATGGCTACAAAAAAACTTTCTCAACATGGCGGTGCTAAATTACTAGAGCCGATCATGAAGGTTGAAGTTGTAACGCCTGAAGAAAATATGGGTGATGTTGTTGGTGACTTAAATCGTCGTCGCGGCATGATTCTTGGCATGAGCGAAAATGCAATGGGCAAAGTCGTTGATGCTGAAGTACCGCTGGGTGAGATGTTTGGATATGCCACTGATTTGCGTTCAGCAACTCAAGGTAGAGCAACGTTTACCATGGAATTTGAGCGATATTCTCCAGCGCCAAATAACATCGCTGAAGAAATCATTTCTAAAAACAGCTAATTTTTAATTAATAAGACTTTAAAGAGGATATCAAAGTGGCTAAATCAAAATTTGAACGTAATAAACTGCATGTAAACGTGGGGACAATTGGTCACGTAGACCATGGTAAAACTACACTGACAGCAGCCTTGACCAAGGTGTGTGCGGATCTTTGGGGTGGTGCTGCGGTTGCGTTTGATGGTATTGATAAGGCCCCAGAAGAAAAAGAACGTGGCATTACTATATCTACATCGCATGTCGAATATGAATCACAAATTCGTCACTATGCGCATGTTGATTGTCCTGGCCATGCCGATTATGTGAAAAATATGATTACCGGTGCTGCTCAAATGGATGGCGCCATTTTGGTTTGTGGTGCTACAGATGGCCCAATGCCGCAAACTCGAGAGCACATTTTATTGTCTCGTCAGGTAGGTGTGCCATATATCGTTGTTTTCTTAAATAAAGCTGACTTACTTGCTGATGATTGCGGTGGTGTAGGTTCTGAAGAATATGAAGAAATGAAAGAATTGGTTGAGATGGAATTACGTGATCTTCTTAGTCAGTATGAATTTCCAGGTGATGATACACCGATAATTTGCGGTTCAGCAAAAATGGCCCTAGAAGGTAAAGATGACAATGAGTTAGGCGTAACCGCGGTCAAAAATCTTATTCAGGCGTTGGATGTTTATATACCTGATCCTGTGCGTGCAATTGATCAGCCGTTCCTGTTGCCTGTTGAGGATGTGTTCTCTATATCGGGTCGCGGTACTGTAGTGACTGGTCGTGTTGAGCGTGGAATTGTAAAAGTAGGTGAGGAATTAGAGATTGTTGGTATTAAAGATACCGCTAAGACCACATGTACCGGCGTTGAAATGTTCCGTAAAATGCTTGATGAAGGTCGTGCAGGTGAGAACGTGGGTGTTCTGTTGCGCGGTACAAAGCGTGAAGATGTAGAGCGTGGCCAAGTTTTAGCAAAGCCGGGTTCAATCAAGCCTCATACCAAGTTTGAAGCAGAGGTATATGTGCTCAGTAAGGAAGAAGGCGGTCGTCATACTCCATTCTTTAAGGGTTATCGTCCGCAGTTTTACTTTCGTACTACAGATGTAACCGGCTCTTGCGAGCTTCCAGAGGGAGTGGAAATGGTTATGCCAGGTGACAATGTTCAAATGGTGGTCACTTTGATTCACCCAGTTGCAATGGATGATGGCTTGCGTTTTGCCATTCGCGAAGGGGGCAGAACGGTTGGAGCTGGAGTAGTTGCGAAAATTCTTGGATAGTCCCCGTCGATATAATAAAAAGGCTGGCATTGCCAGCCTTTTTTATCGATAGATAAATCTGGCATGTATAATCGACCTCTTAAATTAGATAATAAAATATAAATTAATCGTGTAATCTATATTGACAGCGGCCTCATTGGCCGATAGAATTTCGCCTCCTTTTTGCAGGTTGGTCTGTAAAGAGAAATGAATACTGGAGTTATGAATAAATGCAAAATCAGCGAATCAGAATAAGATTGAAGGCTTTTGATCATCGCCTGATTGATGTTTCGACAGAAGAAATAGTTGAAACAGCGAAGCGTACAGGCGCTCAGGTTCGTGGTCCAATACCATTACCTACGCGCAAAGAGCGATTTACAGTATTGACATCTCCGCATGTAAATAAAGATGCTCGAGATCAATATGAAATACGTACGCATAAGCGCTTGCTGGATATAGTAGAGCCAACAGAAAAAACTGTTGATGCGTTGATGAAGCTTGATCTTGCTGCCGGTGTAGAGGTTCAGATCAGTTTAGGTTGAGTTGGAAATTTAAGTGCCCGTCTATATATAGCTCGGGTGTAACGCTTGATGCGGCCATAGAGGGTTAAGCCCCGTACACATGAGGTCAGAAAAATGACTATAGGTTTAGTCGGTCGCAAATGCGGCATGACAAGAGTTTTTACTGAGGATGGTATCTCTATCCCGGTTACAGTAGTTGAAATACTTTCCAATAAAGTTGCCCAGATAAAGTCTGATTCGGTGGATGGCTATAGTGCTATTCAGGTTTCGGCAGGCTCACGTAAAGCATCGCGTGTCTCTAAGGCAGAGGCCGGGCATTTTTCTAAGGCGGGAGTTGAGGCTGGAAGAAGTCTTTGGGAATTTCGCGTTGATAAATCTTCAGAATATCAGGTTGGTCAAGAGCTTACAGCATCGCGCTTTCAGGCGGGTCAAATAATTGATGTTGTTGGTCAGTCTAAAGGTAAGGGATTTCAGGGTGGTATAAAGCGTTGGAATTTCCGTATGCAAGATGCTACCCATGGTAACTCAGTATCCCATCGTGCTCCTGGATCTATTGGTCAGTGCCAAACGCCTGGGCGTGTATGGAAGGGAAAAAAGATGGCTGGTCATATGGGAGATGCTCGCGTCACTACACAGAATTTAGAGGTTGTGCGTGTGGATGAGGCAAATAATGTGATTCTTGTGAAAGGATCTATCCCTGGTGCAGTTGGTGGCAATGTCATATTGCAGTCAGCCGTTAAAGTAAATAGTTGAGGAGATGATAATGGAATTAAGCATTGTTGCTCCAGGTAATGTGAAATCAGGAACTGTAAAGGTTTCAGAGGTCGCATTTGCTCGCGCGTATAATGAAGACTTGGTTCATCAGGTTGTGACTGCTTATTTGGCTGCTGCCAGGCAGGGTACGAAAGCCCAAAAAACTCGTGCGGAAGTGCGTGGTGGTGGAAAAAAACCGTGGCGGCAAAAGGGTACTGGTCGTGCGCGTGCAGGTACTATACGCAGCCCTATATGGGTTGGTGGCGGTAGAGCGTTTGCTGCTCAGCCTCGAGATTTTGATCAAAAAGTAAATCGTAAAATGTATCGGGCAGCAATGTGTACCATATTGTCTGAGTTGGCTCGCAAGGATCGCCTTGTGGTTGTGGATTCCTTGACGCTGGATCAGCCAAAAACAAAAATACTATTGGAAAAGCTTAATGCATATTCGGTAACAGATGCATTAATTGTGACTGATGAATTAGATGCGAATTTGTATTTGGCGGCTAGAAATATTCCAAAGATAGATGTTTTGGACGTAAATGCAGTTGATCCTGTTAGTTTGGTAAGTTTCGGTAAGGTAATAGTAACAGTTGCTGCGCTGAAAAAGTTTGAGGAGTTGTTGGGATGAATCCAGAGCGTATATTTAATGTATTGTTGGGCCCATATATTTCTGAAAAGGCCGCAATAGGCGCTGAAAATGCAAACCAGTTTGTATTTAAAGTTGCTATAGATGCCAACAAGCTTGAAATCAAAAAGGCCGTTGAGAAGATTTTTAATGTAAAAGTAACCGGTGTTCAGGTTGTTAAATCAAAAGGTAAGGTCAAGCGCAATAAATTTGGTTTTTCTAAGCGCTCGGATACTAAAAAAGCATATGTACGTTTAGCTGAAGGTCATGAGATTGATCTGTCAGTAGCAGAGTAAGGGTTATATATGGCAATTGTTAAAGCAAAACCAACATCACCAGGCCGTCGCTTTGTAATAAGTGTCGTGAATCCTGATTTGCATAAAGGTGAGCCATTTTGGCCATTACTTGAAAAAAAGAGTAAGAATGGTGGTCGAAATAATAATGGTCGCATTACCACTCGTCACGTTGGCGGTGGGCATAAGCAGCATTATAGATTGATAGATTTTAAGAGAAATAAAGATGGTATTCCGGCAAAAGTCGAGCGAATTGAATACGATCCGAACAGAACTGCATTTATTGCGCTCATTCTATATCCTGATGGTGAGCGTAGTTACATCATAGCACCTAAAGGTGTTTCGGTGGGGGATGTAATTCAGTCGGGAGTAGATGCGCCAATCAAGCCAGGCAATACATTGCCATTAAGAAATGTACCACTTGGTAGTGTAATTCATTGTATCGAGCTTAAGCCTGGCAAAGGAGCCCAAATTGCAAGGTCTGCGGGCGCTTCAGTTCAATTGGTTGCGCGTGATGGTCAATATGTAACAGTTCGCTTGAGATCGGGGGAGATGAGAAAAATTCTATCCGAATGTCGAGCGACGCTAGGAGAGGTTTCTAATGGTGAGCATAGTCTTAGATCTTTAGGAAAGGCTGGCGCAAAGCGCTGGAGAGGTGTAAGGCCAACAGTTCGCGGTGTTGCAATGAATCCTGTAGATCACCCACATGGTGGTGGAGAAGGTAGGACATCAGGGGGTCGCCATCCTGTGACGCCTTGGGGTGTACCTACGAAAGGTTATAAGACAAGAAGTAACAAGCGTACGAACAAACTCATTGTTCGCGATAGAAGATCTAAATAAGGGGGCTGAAACGTGCCACGTTCATTAAAAAAAGGGCCATTTATTGATCTTCACTTGATGAAGAAAGTTGAGGTCGCGGTTGATAAAGGCGAAAAGCGTCCAATTAAAACGTGGTCTCGCCGTTCTGTGATCTTCCCTAATATGGTTGGTCTCACAATTGCTGTTCATAATGGTAGGCTGCATGTCCCTGTATTTGTAACAGAAGATATGGTAGGTCATAAATTAGGTGAGTTTGCTGCAACCCGTACATTTAAGGGGCATGTGGCTGATAAGAAGGCTAAGCGTTAAGTGTTGATCAAGAGGTCTGAATGATGGAAGTGGCTGCAAAATTAAAAGGCGCTGCAATTTCGGCGCAAAAAGCGCGTTTAGTTGCTGATCAAATTCGCGGTAAAAGTGTGGAGCAAGCACTGAATATCTTGACTTTCAGTCCTAAAAAGGCTGCTGTGCTAGTTAAAAAAGCATTGAATTCTGCTATTGCAAATGCTGAGCATAATGAAGGCGCAGATATAGATGAATTAAGAGTCTCAACAATTTTTGTGGATGAAGGAATGAGTCTTAAGCGCATTCTGCCTCGTGCAAAAGGTCGTGCGGATCGTATAGTTAAACGCACTTGCCACATTACAGTTAAAGTCGCCGACGGCGAATAATTAGGAGTCTGCTATATGGGTCAGAAAGTACATCCAATTGGCTTTAGGTTAGGTGTTATAAAAGATCATAATTCGATCTGGTATGCCGATAGTAAAACCTACGCCAAAAATTTGGTTGCAGATCTTAAGGTTCGTCGGTATTTAGAAGATAAATTAAAAAATGCCTCTGTAAGTCGTATTGTTATAGAAAGACCTGCTCAAACTGCACGAATAACAATTCACACTGCTCGTCCAGGTGTTGTTATAGGTAAGAAGGGAGAGGACGTGGATACTCTAAGGGCTGTTTTAAGCGCTATGATGGGTGTTCCGGTGCATTTAAATATTGAAGAAATTCGTAAGCCGGATTTAGATGCAAAACTAGTTGGGCAAAATGTAGCTCAACAGTTAGAGCGTCGAGTGATGTTTCGTCGGGCAATGAAAAGAGCTGTGCAGAATGCAATGCGTCAAGGTGCGCAGGGCATAAAAATCGAAATAAGTGGTCGTTTGGGCGGTGCTGAAATTGCGCGTTCTGAATGGTACAGAGAGGGTAGAGTTCCGTTACATACCTTGCGTGCAGATATTGATTACGCAATTTATGAGGCTCATACTCAATACGGTGTTATAGGCGTTAAAGTATGGATTTTCAAAGGTGAAGTTATAAAAGGTCAGGAAGTTGAAGAAATTCCAGCCAAGAAAACGACACCCAAGAAACCAACAGCAAAAAAATAGGTAGTTAGAGATGTTACAGCCTAAGCGTACAAAATTCAGGAAACAGATGAAAGGTCGTAATCGAGGCCTTGCACATCGCGGAAGCACAGTTAGTTTTGGTGATTTTGGATTAAAAGCTATCGGTCGCGGACGAATAACTGCGCGTCAAATCGAGTCTGCACGTCGCGCAATGACGCGTCATATAAAGCGTGGTGGGAAAATCTGGGTTAGAGTATTTCCAGATAAGCCTATTACCCAAAAGCCTCTAGAGGTGCGTCAAGGTAAGGGTAAGGGTAGTGTGGAATATTGGGTTGCTCAAATCAGGCCAGGAAAGGTTCTTTACGAAGTTCAGGGCGTGCCTGAAACATTGGCAAGAGAAGCGTTTGCTTTGGCGGCCGCAAAAATACCCCTTGAAACCGCGTTTGTTAAGAGAGTGGTGATGTAATGAATATTACTCAATTACGTGAAAAATCAACAGAAGAGTTGAAGGCAGAATTAATCAAAGCAAGAGAAGATCAATTCAAGTTGCGAATGAAAAAATCTACAGGCCAGCTCGGGCAGACGCACTTGCTTAAAGAAAACAAGAAAATCATTGCGCGCGTTAAAACTATATTGACGCAGAAAGAATCGGGTAGATAACCATGACTGAAAAGTTAGAGCGTACAGTAACAGGTAAAGTTGTTAGTGATAAAATGGATAAAACCATCACTGTTCTGGTTGAGAGGCGTGTAAAACATCCAATTTATGGTAAATACATTACTCGATCAACAAAATTACATGCACATGATGAATCTAATGAGTGTGCAATAGGTGATGAAGTCACTATTAAAGAGACTCGCCCACTTTCGAAAACTAAAACATGGGCGCTTAAAAGCATTAACGTTCGCGCTGCGCAGGTTTAATTAGAAAAGTAGTTTAAAGCTTTTGGGGCTATACGATGATTCAAACACAATCATATTTAGAAGTTGCAGATAATAGCGGTGCTCGCCGGGTAATGTGTATAAAGGTATTGGGCGGTTCGCATCGTCGGTATGCTCGAGTTGGTGACATCATAAAGGTAACGGTTAAGGAAGCTATTCCGCGCGGCAAAGTGAAAAAAGGACAAGTAATGAATGCGGTGGTTGTTAGAACTAGGAAAGGTGTCCGCCGCCCTGATGGGTCTTTAATTAAGTTTGATGATAATGCCGCAGTGCTGCTAAATAATGCACTTGCTCCAATAGGTACTCGTATATTTGGACCTGTAACTAGAGAGTTGCGTTCAGAGCGGTTTATGAAAATTATATCTTTGGCTCCTGAGGTCCTTTAATTTAAGGATAGAGTCTTGATGTTATGAGGAATAGTTATGTTAAAAATTAAACGTGATGATGAAGTAATCGTGATTGCCGGTAAAGATAAAGGCAAGCGTGGTAAGGTTTTAAAAGTTCGCACTGATGGTTTTTTAGTTGTGTCCGGTGTTAATACTGTTAAAAAGCATCAAAAGCCAAATCCAAATCTGGGTCATGTGGGTGGTATTGTGGTTCAAGAAGCTGCAATTCAATCATCAAATGTTGCTATATATAATCCATCGACAAATAAAGCTGATCGTGTTGGATTTCGTTTGGAAGGCGAAAAGAAAGTACGTTTTTTTAAATCTAATAATGCACTTGTTGATGCTTAATTACAGGGTCAAAATATAATGGCTGCACGTTTGAAAGAAGTTTACGACACAGAAATCGTAAAAAAATTAAAAGAAGAATTGGGCTTGGATAATATTATGCAGGTTCCTCGCATCACCAAGATAACACTTAATATGGGTGTGGGTGAGGCTGTTGGCGATAAAAAAGTATTGGAAAATGCAGTCAAAGATTTGCAGATGATTACTGGACAAAAAGTAGTTGTGACTAAGGCGCGTAAATCCATTGCCAATTTCAAAGTCAGAGAAGATTGGCCTATAGGTTGTAAAGTGACGCTTCGTTCTGATCGCATGTATGAATTTTTAGAGCGATTGATTTCCATAGCAATTCCCAGGATTAGAGACTTTCGTGGTATTAGTCCAAAATCATTTGATGGTCGCGGTAACTTTGCTATGGGTGTAACAGAGCAAATTATATTCCCTGAAATAGATTATGATAAGGTGGATAAATTGCGTGGGTTGGATATTGCAATAACTACGACTGCAAGAACAGATGAAGAAGGTAGAGCATTATTGCGTGCTTTTAACTTTCCATTTAAAAGCTAAAGGTAAAATTTGATATGGCAAAGACGTCAATGAAAATGCGTGAATTAAAACGCGCAAAAACAGTTGCTAAGTATGCTGATAAACGTGCTGGATTTAAGGCAATCATAAATAATATATCAGCAACAGATGAACAAAAATGGGATGCTCAAATTGGTTTGCAAAAATTACCGAGAGATGCGAGCCCCATTCGTCAGCAGCGTCGCTGTCAGTTAACCGGACGTCCGCATGGTGTTTATAGGAAGTTTGGATTGTGTCGAAATCAATTAAGAGATGCTGCAATGCGTGGCGATGTGCCAGGCTTAATTAAGGCTAGTTGGTAAGTGAGGATAAATCAATGAGTATGCAAGATCCTATAGCTGATATGCTTACCCGTATCCGCAACGCACAAATGGCAGAAAAAAAATCAGTATCTATGCCAGCTTCGACCCTTAAAGTTGAAATAGCAAAAGTTCTGCATAATGAAGGTTATGTCGCTTCATATGTTGTAACAGATGTAGATAAAAAAGCATCGTTAACTGTTGAACTGAAATATTTTAATGGTAAACCAGTTATTGAAACAATTGATCGAGTAAGTCGTCCTGGGTTACGTATATATAAGTCGGCATCAGAACTGCCAAAAGTAAATGCAGGTTTGGGGGTTTCGATAATATCGACCAATAAAGGGTTGATGACAGATCGTGCTGCTCGCGCATTAGGCGTGGGCGGCGAAATTATTTGTAACGTATTTTAAAGGTAAGAGAATCAACTTATGTCTCGTGTTGCCAAAAGCCCAGTTGAAATTCCTAATGGAGTTTCTGTTACATTAAATGGTCAATTACTGTCTGTAAAAGGAAGTATTGGTAAATTAGATTTGAATATTCATGAAGACATAGCAGTTGTTCATGAAGGTAATGTTTTGCGCTTTGAGCCAAAACAAAAAGATAATTGGGCGATGGCCGGAACTACGCGAGCACTTGCAAGTAATATGGTTACAGGTGTAAGTGTCGGGTATCAAAAAACTCTTGAACTTATAGGTGTTGGTTATCGCGCTAAAGCCGCAGGCAATGTCGTTAATTTAACATTAGGGTTTTCACATCCTATTGATTATTCGTTGCCGGAAGGCGTTAGTGCTGAGACTCCGACGCAAACAACAATCGTAATAAAAGGTGTTGATAAGCAAGTGGTTGGTCAGATTGCTTCAGAAATTCGTGGTTTTAGACCGCCGGAGCCATATAAAGGCAAAGGTGTTCGATATGCCGGTGAGCAGGTTCATCGTAAAGAAGCTAAGAAAAAGTAAAGGCTAGATTATGAGCGAAAAGAAAATTGCAAGATTACGTAGGGCGCGTCGTTCTAGAGTTAATATGCGTGAAATGGGTGCTACCCGCTTATCCGTGCATAGAACATCGCAGCATATATACGCGCAGGTAATATCTCCTGAAGGCGATAAAGTTCTCGCTAGTGCATCAACCTTAGAAAAAATATTAAGGGATGGCGTTACAAGCAATGTTGAGTCGGCTAAGCAAGTTGGTAAATTAATTGCCGAGCGAGCGAAACAAGCGGGTATTGAAGCTGTAGCATTTGATCGTGCTGGTTATAAATATCATGGTCGTGTTAAAGCGTTAGCTGAATCTGCACGTGAAGCTGGATTACAATTTTAGGGTTAAAATGTTATGGCATTCAACGAAAAAGAAAAAGCAAATCCTGAAGGGCTACAAGAAAAATTAGTCCAGGTTAATAGGGTAGCCAAAGTTGTTAAAGGCGGTCGGATATTTAGTTTTACTGCACTCACCGTCGTTGGTGATGGTAATGGCAAGGTTGGTTTTGGTCGAGGAAAGGCAAAAGAAGTTCCAGTGGCTATCCAAAAAGCTATGGAGCAAGCTCGCCGCAACATGATCACTGTTCAGCTTGATGCTGGCACTATACAGTTTTCTGTGAATGCAAGTCATGGAGCTTCCAAGGTTTTTATGCGCCCTGCTTCTCAGGGTACAGGTGTAATTGCGGGCGGTGCGATGCGTGCGGTTCTGGAAGTTGCAGGTGTTCATAACGTGCTTGCTAAATGCCATGGATCTACAAACCCAGTGAACGTAGTCAGAGCGACAATTAATGGCTTAGCAGCAATGAAATCACCGGAACAAGTCGCAAATAAACGCGGTAAATCTGTTGAAGACATAATATAAGTGAGATGAAAGTGGCTAACAAAAATACCATCAAAATTACGCAAGTACGCAGTGCTGCAAAATGTTTACCTGCTCATAAGGCGTGTGTAGCTGGTTTAGGTTTGAGACGAGTTCGGCACACAGTTGAGTTGGAAGATACCCCATCTGTTAGGGGCATGATTAATAAAGTGCATTATTTAGTGAGTGTTGAGGTTTAATTATGACTGAGTCAATGCGTTTAAATACAATTCAACCAGCTGATGGCCATAAAAAAAATGCACGAAGAGTTGGTCGTGGCATAGGTAGTGGTTTAGGTAAAACATGTGGTCGTGGTCATAAGGGTTATGGTTCGCGTTCAGGGAGTGGAATTAGGCCAGGGTTTGAGGGTGGTCAAATGCCATTGCAAAAACGTTTACCTAAATATGGATTTACCTCAAGAATATCGAGAGTTTCAGCTCAGGTTCGAACTTCAGAGTTGTCAATTGTTGAATCAGATGTAATTGATATCCAGGCATTATTAAAAGCGGATTTAATCACCAGAAATATTATACAAGTCAAAATTTTCCTTTCTGGAGATGTAAACAAGCCTTATGTAATTAAAGGATTGGCTGTTACGAAAGGAGCTAAGGCTGCAATCGAAGCTGCTGGCGGCAGAGTGGAAGAGTAATACAACTCAATGGCGAATAACACGAAGTCAGCATTGAATAGTGTAAAGAATTCAGGACTGAGTGAGCTTTGGGCTCGTTTGAAGTTCCTATTTCTTGCCATTATTGTTTATAGAATTGGAACGCATATTCCTGTTCCGGGAATAAATCCTGTTCAATTGGATGCCCTATTTAATCAAAACTCGGGCACCATTTTAGGTATGTTTAATATGTTTTCTGGTGGTGCACTAGAGCGAATGAGTATATTTGCTCTTGGTATTATGCCATACATCTCTGCATCTATTATTATGCAACTATTGGCTGCAGTAACCCCGCAGTTAGAACAATTAAAAAAAGAAGGTGAGCACGGTCGAAGGAAAATAAGCCAGTATACACGATTTGGTGCATTGGCTTTGGCTACTGTACAAGGCTTTGGAATGTCTGTAGGCATGTCATCGCAAGGTCTGTTCTTTGATACAGGCATATTAACTATATTCATGTCAGTTGTGTCTTTAGTTACCGGTGCAATGTTTATGATGTGGCTAGGTGAACAGGTCACTGAGCGTGGTGTTGGTAATGGTATATCAATGCTTATATTTTCTGGAATCGTTGCAGGTTTGCCATCTGCAGTGGCAAAGTCTATAGAGCAAGCCCGTCAGGGGGATTTGAATATTTTGTTACTATTGGCAATTTTGGTTATTGGTTTTGCAGTAGTTTGGCTAATTGTAAGAATTGAACGTGGTCAGAGAAGAATCACAATAAATTATGCTAAACGGCAGCAGGGAAGAAGAATGGTTCAGGGGCAAACAAGCCATTTACCATTAAAGATAAATATGGCAGGTGTAATTCCAGCAATATTTGCTTCAAGTATTTTATTGTTTCCAGCATCTATTGCTCAGTGGTTTGGTCAATCATCCGACTCTTTGGGATGGTTGCAGGATTTAGCGTTTTTGATTGGTCCCGGCCAGCCTTTAAATATTTTATTATTTACTTGTTTGATTGTGTTTTTTTGCTTCTTTTATACGGCATTAATGTTCAATCCCAAAGAAGTAGCTGAAAATCTGAAGAGATCAGGCGCATTCTTGCCGGGAATTCGACCTGGTGAACAAACAGCTAAATATATTGATAAGGTATTAACACGTTTAACATTATTTGGAGCCGCCTACATGGCTGCAGTGTGTTTATTACCTCAAGCATTAATTGTAGTGGCAAATGTACCATTCTATTTGGGTGGTACTTCTTTGTTGATTGTTGTAGTTGTCGTTATGGATTTCATGGCGCAGGTGCAATCGCATTTACTTTCTCATCAATATGAGGGATTGATGCAAAAATCTAATCTACAAACCTATGGTCGTAGTAGCCGTCGTGGCGTCTAAGGCTTAATCAAAAGTAAAAGAGTTGGAGTGGAGCAAGCCGATGAAAGTACGTGCTTCTGTAAAGAAAATTTGTCGTGGATGTAAAATTGTTAAACGCAAAGGTGTTGTTCGAGTTATTTGTAAAACAGAACCTCGTCACAAGCAACGTCAAGGTTAAGTCCAATTTCAAAAACGGTTGATTTTTCTAGAATCTGGCGCTATATTGCTGCGCTTTTCGCTTAACAAACAGTTGGAGACAGTTGAATGGCTCGTATCGCCGGTGTCAACATACCAGATAATAAACATGCTGTAATTGCCCTTACCTATATTTATGGGGTTGGACGCACAACAGCTAAGAAAATTTGTGCTTCTACTGGAATAGCAGAGAATGCAAAAATTTACACAATCCCTGATGAGCAAATGGATAAACTTCGTACAGAAGTTGCCAAGTTTACTGTTGAGGGTGATTTACGTCGTGTAATTAACATGAATATCAAGCGACTGCTTGATCTTGGTTGCTATCGTGGTTTGCGTCATCGCAAAAACCTGCCATTACGTGGCCAGCGTACAAAAACTAATGCACGTACACGCAAAGGTCCACGTAAACCAATTCGTAAATAAGTTAATCGATATTTTTAGGTAATTTGTATGGCTAAGGCTAGTCCAAAAGTTCGTAAAAAAATTAAAAAAAGTGTAGTGGATGGCATTGCGCATATTCATGCGTCGTTTAATAACACTATTGTTACTATTACAGATCGCCAAGGAAATGCGCTTAGCTGGGCTACTTCTGGTGGTTCAGGCTTCCGAGGATCTCGTAAAAGTACACCATTTGCTGCTCAGGTTGCTGCAGAAAGGGCGGGTGTGGCTGCACAAGAGTACGGTTTGAAGAATCTGGATGTTGAAGTTAAAGGTCCTGGTCCTGGAAGAGAATCAGCAGTTAGAGCATTGAATAATTGCGGATACAAAATTACGACTATCAAAGATGTAACCCCGATACCGCATAATGGTTGTCGGCCCTCCAAAAAACGTCGTGTTTAAAATATTACACTGTCAGGAAGTATAAGATGGCAAGATACATAGGTCCCACTTGTAAATTATCGAGACGTGAAGGCACTGATTTATTATTAAAAAGCGGTGTTAGAGCATTAGATAGCAAATGTAAAATTGAGACAGCTCCTGGCCAGCATGGTGCTAGACGTGGTCGTCTATCCGATTACGGCGTTCAAATGCGTGAAAAGCAAAAGGTTCGTCGTATTTATGGTGTTTTGGAAAAGCAATTTAGCAATTATTATAAAGAAGCTGCGCGTACAAAAGGCGCTACTGGCCCTAATTTACTCCGTTTATTAGAGACTCGCCTTGATAACGTAGTTTATCGAATGGGTTTTGGTTCTACCCGTGCTGAAGCAAGACAATTGGTTGCACATAAAGCTGTTACTGTTAACAATCATGTAGTGAATATAGCTTCTTATTTATTAAAAGAAGGTGATGTTGTATCGGTTCGTGAAAAATCGAAAAATCAACTCCGTATTAAAAATGCACTAGAAATTGCTACTCAGCGTTCAGAGTCGCAATGGTTAGAAGTCAATACGACTAAGATGGAAGGTGTTTTTAAGCGTTATCCTGAGCGAGATGAGCTTCCAAGCGAAATTAATGAAAGCTTGATCGTTGAGTTGTATTCTAAGTAACCGTTGTGACTGAATAGTCATAATATAGGAGTATATATGGGTAGTGCGATATCAGAATTTTTGACACCAAAAGTGATCAATGTTGAAGAGTTTGGTTCTACACATGCAAAAGTTGTTTTGGAGCCATTAGAGCGCGGTTTTGGACATACTTTAGGGAATGCATTACGTCGGATTTTACTGTCTTCAATGCCTGGTTGCGCCATCACTGAAGTGGAAATTGATGGTGTTCAACATGAATACAGTAGTATTGAGGGTGTTAGGGAAGACGTGATTGAAATATTGTTAAACCTAAAAGGTGTGGCAATAGTAATGACGGGTAAAGATTCTGCAGTACTCACTTTAAGTAAAAAGGGCCCAGGAGTTCTTACCGCTGCTGATATTCAATTGGATCATGATGTGGAAATTAAAAATCCTAATCATGTTATTGCTACATTAAGTGAAAAAAGTGCAATAAACATGAAGGTAACTGTAATCAGAGGTCGTGGGTATTCTTCAGCTGAATCTAGATTGAGTGATGAAGATGAAACGAGAGCAATAGGCAAGTTACAGTTAGATGCATCTTTTAGTCCTGTATTAAGAGCTTCTTATGTGGTTGAAAGTGCGCGTGTTGAGCAGCGTACTGATTTGGATAAACTTATTATAGACTTGGAAACTAATGGAACATTAGAACCAGAAGAAGCTATAAGAAGAGCTGCTACAATTCTCCAGCAACAATTAGCGGTTTTTGTTGATTTGGAAAGCGAAGCGGAAGCTGTTTCAGTTCCTGAAGAAGAGGAAGTTGACCCAATGCTGCTCCGTCCTGTTGATGATCTAGAGTTAACTGTGCGTTCTGCAAATTGCTTGAAAGCTGAAAACATTTATTACATTGGTGATTTGGTTCAGCGTACAGAAGTTGAATTGTTGAAAACTCCTAATCTTGGCAAAAAATCATTGACTGAGATTAAAGATGTTTTAGCAAGCCGTGGATTACATCTGGGAATGAGATTGGAAAAGTGGCCTCCAGTAAGCTTGTCTAATGATGATCGAGTTCTACACCGTTAATAGTATATAAAGTCATTTTGCTGTGATAGCAAAGTAGTAACAGGAAATAAATCATGCGTCATCGTTTAAGTGGTCGAAAATTAGGTAGGAATTCATCTCATCGTCAAGCAATGTTCCGTAATATGGTTGCTTCATTGGTTGAGCATGAGTTAATAAAGACAACACTGCCTAAAGCAAAAGAGTTACGTCGTCATGCCGAACCATTAATAACATTGTCTAAACAAGACTCTGTCGCTAATCGCCGTTTGGTTTTTGACCGTCTCCGTAATAAAGAAGCTGTTGGTAAATTATTTACTGAGTTAGGTCCTCGATATGTCGCTCGTCCAGGTGGCTATCTGCGCATTTTGAAGGCTGGTTTCCGTGCTGGCGATAATGCACCAATGGCATATGTTGAGCTTGTTGGTCGCACTATGTCTTCATCTGATAATGTGGAAGAAGTCTCAGCTGATTAATATTTTCTGTTGATAGTAAAATCTAAAAGCCTAACCCAATAGTTAGGCTTTTTTGTTTTCGCGAGTTACTTTTGACTTATGTATATTGATTAGAATGTTACTTCTATCGTCCCTTTTGTTGTTTTCAAATTTTAAATGAAGACAGCCGTAGGCGGTTCGGATTGATTTATAGCTCAGTCGATGCGGTCGAGTTTTCATCGTGATTTTGCAGTCCATCCTTAAATGGGTCCTGAATATCAAAATCCGATAAAGTGTATGTATTGAAGCGGATTATCAATAATGTAAAATCGAATTTAAAAATTTTCCAGTGTAAGATTTTTTGTTTTTTGATACATCTTCGGGTGTGCCTATGGCGATAATATAACCGCCACCACTGCCACCTTCTGGTCCCAAATCAATAACCCAGTCAGCAGTCTTTATGACATCAAGGTTGTGCTCAATGACGACAATTGAATTGCCGCGATCTCGCAATTGATGCAATACTTCAAGAAGTTGTTTTATGTCATGAAAATGCAAACCCGTGGTAGGTTCATCAAGAATATAAAGAGTTTGACCAGTATCACGTTTCGATAATTCTTTTGCTAATTTGACTCGTTGAGCCTCTCCACCGGATAAAGTCGTAGCTGCTTGACCTAGGCGGATATAGGATAAGCCGACATCAATCAAGGTTTTAAGTTTTTTGGCGACAACAGGAATATTGCTGAAAAATTGATGTGCATCTTCAACGGTCATGTCCAAAACATGATCAATGCTTTTGCCTTTGTATAAAATTTCAAGCGTTTCTCGGTTAAAGCGTTTTCCATTGCATATATCGCAAGGAACATAAACGTCGGGTAAAAAGTGCATCTCTACTTTAGTTACCCCGTCGCCCTCACAAGCCTCACATCGCCCACCTTTGACATTAAAACTAAATCGACCAACTTTATAACCTCTAGAGCGTGCCTCTTGAGTGCCTGCATAAAGCTCTCTGATCGGAGTGAATATTCCGGTATATGTTGCAGGGTTAGATCTAGGAGTTCTTCCAATTGGACTTTGGTCAATGTCGATGCACTTATCGATATGCTGCAATCCATCAATGGATATAAAAGGTGCAGGATTTAAAGTAGTAGCGCCGTTAAGTGCTGTGGCCGCAATAGGGAAGAGAGTCTGATTAATTAGTGTAGACTTGCCTGAGCCTGAAACCCCGGTAATGCAGGTGAATAACCCAAGTGGGATTTCCAGATTGACATTTTTTAGATTGTTTCCTGATGCCCCATTCAAGATTAATAATTTTTTGGGGTTTATTGGAAGCCGTTGTTTGGGAATGGCTATGGATTGTTTGCCACTAAGATATTGTCCGGTAATAGATTTCTTGGATTTCAAGATATCGTTGATAGTGCCGGCAGCAATAATTTCCCCGCCGTGTATGCCAGCACCAGGACCAATATCAATTATGTAATCAGCAGCACGGATAGCATCCTCATCGTGCTCAACTACGATAACTGTATTGCCTAGATCTCGGAGATGCCGCAAAGTTTTCAACAAGCGCTCATTATCTCTTTGATGCAAGCCAATTGAAGGTTCATCGAGAATGTACATAACCCCGACAAGGCCAGCACCAATTTGACTGGCTAGCCTGATTCGTTGTGCTTCACCACCAGAAAGGGTGTCAGCACTCCTCTCCAGAGTCAGGTAATTCAGGCCTACATCCACTAAGAAAGTTAAACGTTGACGTATTTCTTTGAGAATTTTATCGGCAATATGCGCTTTGGAGCCTTTGAAGTGCAGTTGCTCGAAATAGGTGTGGGCATCACCAACAGGTAAGGAGACAAGATCAGGTAATCGATATTGATTGATAAAAACGTGGCGTGCATCTTCATTAAGCCGGGAGCCATTACAGCTTGGGCACTTATTCATGCTGAGATATTTGCTAAGTTCATCGCGAACCATTTGAGATTCTGTTTCAAGGTAGCGGCGCTCAAAGTTAGGAATGATCCCTTCGAAATCATGCTTGCGCTGGTAAGTGTCACCACGATCATTGATATAACTGAATTGAATTTCCTCGCCACGGCTACCCTGTAAAATAATATCTTGGTGTTTCTTGGATAGTTTTTTGTAAGGGATATCAGTGTCAAAGCCATAGTGGTTAGCTAATGATTTGAGCATATGAAAATAGTAAACACTGCGCCTATCCCAGCCTCTGATGGCACCTTCAGCCAAACTGGCGTCAGGGTTCTGGATGATGCGTTGTTCATCAAAATATTGTTTTATCCCTAAACCATCACATTCAGGACATGCACCATAGGGATTATTAAAGGAAAACAGCCGGGGTTCTAGTTCCCGGATACTGTGACCACAGCTGGGGCATGCAAATCTTGAGGAAAATACGAGATCTTCAGCCTCATTATCCATATCAACCACAAGGGCAATACCCTCAGAAAGGGTTATGGCAGTTTCAAAGGATTCAGCCAGCCGTGTTTTTAAGTCCGCACGTACTTTAAATCGATCAATCACTGCTTCAATCGTGTGTTTTTTATTTTTTTCGAGTTTTGGTGTGTCATCCAGATCCACAACAATGCCGTCAATACGAGCCCTTACAAATCCCTGGCTGCGTAAAGTCTCAAATACATGCAAGTGTTCGCCTTTGCGTTCTTTTATCACAGGAGCCAGCAGCATACACTTTCTGCCTTCCGGTAATGCCAAAATGGCATCTACCATCTGGCTAATGGTTTGTGCACTTAAAGGCAGGTCATGCGTTGGGCAGCGAGGTTCGCCAATACGGGCAAACAGAAGGCGCAAGTAATCGTATATTTCTGTAATGGTGCCAACGGTTGAGCGTGGATTGTGTGAGGTGGATTTTTGCTCGATAGAAATAGCGGGCGATAAGCCCTCTATATGATCAACATCCGGTTTTTCCATTATGGATAAAAATTGTCGAGCATAAGTGGATAATGATTCTACATAACGTCGTTGGCCTTCGGCATAAAGGGTGTCAAAAGCGAGTGATGATTTACCTGAGCCAGAAAGCCCGGTAATCACAACAAGCTTATCCCTTGGTATATCGAGATCAATATTTTTAAGATTATGTGTGCGGGCACCACGGACAATGATCGAATTCATTAATTGTTCCAAATAAAAATCAGCCTAGCAGTATACAGACTCTCTTAAACTATAGGAAAGTGTTGATATAGGCTTTTATATACGCAGTAGCAATGAAAATGGGTGGGTGCTAGAATCGTTTTTGATGGAAGAATGTCGTGTTAATCTGATTTGTAGTGGCATCACACTCCGGGAATGGATTCTGTTGATATAAAAAATTTATTCCAGGTTTAATGCAAATCAATATCACAAAACTGGAACGTTAATTTAAGGTGGATGAAAAATGTTTAGCAAATTGGTAAGACTGGGTAAAGACGCAGAATTGGCAACAACCCAAAGCGGCAAACAGGTATGTAAAATTGTTGCTGCCTATGATGTGGGTTGGGGTGAGAATAAAAAGACGGTTTGGGTTGATGGGTCGTGGTGGGGTGATAGAGGTGCAAAAATAGCGCAATATCTCACAAAAGGTACACAAATAGTTATCCATGCTGATGATGTTGAGCCTGACGCTTATCAAGGTAAAAATGGATTACAGACTAAATTGAAAATGAATGTGACTAACGTTGAGTTAGTCGCAAGGTCACAACAACAATCTGGACAGGGTTATCCTGCACAGCAGGCACCACAACCAACTCCGAGTCATCAACCCCAACAGCCAGTACAGAATACTCCGTCGCAGCCTGCTGGAGGTTTTACTGACTTTGATGATGATATTCCTTTCTGATTGTTGATTTATCATGAAGCTATTGATCATTCGTGATCAGCATGAATTCGCATCACATCTATGTAAGTTGTTAGAGCAGCGGGCTGAAATTATTATTCCAGTCCCGGTTGCCTGGGATGTTATTGGAGAGTCTGTTGATTTACATAAGTTAATAGAGCACCAACAGCCGGATTATCTTGTTTGTGCCGTAACTCTTCCTTCTGATGCCTGTAAAAATACCTACAAACGTTTTCGCAATGCTGTTGAGCAATTGGAGCGTTGCTCAAGAAAATATGGATTACCGTTAATTTTTATTTCAACAGGTGCGGTTTTTGAAGGATCTAAAATCCCTATGCGTGAAGAAGATACCTATACTGCAAAATCCGAGTATGGGAAATTTTATGCCGAACTGGAATCACTTATTGTTCGTAAATTGCGAAAGCATATAATTCTCAGGTCTACATGGTTATTTTCCGCTGTGGGAGATAACTTTTTAACATCAGTTATTGAGCACGCTGCATCGAATACCTTGATTAGCCTGAATAGTGCTGCAAAGGGCTGTCCGACAGCGGAGCAAGATCTTGCGCGCGTGGTAATTGCTATATTATTGCAAGTTGATCTGGGTGCGGAAAATTGGGGAATATACCATTACGCTAGCTCGGATTCGGCGCTAGGCTTTCAATTTATGGAAGCAATAGTTGCTCAAGCATCGCAGTACGATCAAAACATTAATCCCAAACAATTGCATTTTGAGCATAATGATACTCCGTTGCCCGCATTTTATTTTGAGTCTGTGATATTGAAATGCCATAAACTACTAGAGTCTTTTGGTATTCATCAGCGGCCGTGGCGTTCATTATTGTCAGTAACAGTAAAGTCATATTATGAAAAGGCCAGCCAGCAAAGTGAGGGATCGATCAATGAATAATCATTCCCTGCGAATGGCTGTTTTAACGGTTTCAGATACCCGCAATAGTAGTAATGATACATCCGGTGATTATCTGGCAGCGGAAGTGCTTGCAGCAGGACATGCTATCGCTGAAAGAAGTCTGGTAAAAGATGATGTCTATCAGTTGCGAGCGATTATATCACGCTGGATTGCAGATGAAGGCATACAGGCAGTGTTAGTAACCGGGGGTACCGGGTTTTCTTCCCGTGACAGTACCCCGGAAGCTGTTTCCCCATTATTGGACAAAACCATTGAAGGTTTCGGGGAACTTTTCCGTCAGTTGTCCTATGCTGAAATTGGTACATCTACAATACAATCAAGGGCATTGGCAGGTATAGCCAATAGAACCCTGATTTTTTGTGTGCCAGGCTCTACGGGTGCCTGTAAAACGGCGTGGACTGGCATTATAAAAGATCAACTGGACAGCAATCATAAGCCCTGTAATTTTGTTGGGGCATTAAAGTTGGATGTTTAAACGATGTGTCAGAGCTATTCATAAAAAAGGCCGTCACTGACGGCCTTTTTGTTTTCAGGAGTTACTTCTCGTAGCGCTGGAATACCAGGGAGGCATTGGTGCCACCAAAACCAAAACTGTTCGACATAACCCGATTAAGTTTTATGCCTTCAATATTTTTGCGAACTATTGGCATGCCTTCAGCTTCCGGGTCAGGGGTTTCAATATTAGCAGATGCGGTTACAAAATCATTTTTCAGCATGAGTAATGAATATATTGCTTCTTGTACACCTGCAGCTCCAAGCGAATGACCTGTCAGTGATTTGGTTGAGCTAATGTGCGGAAGATTATTACCAAACACTGTTTTCATGGCGCGTAATTCAGGTAAATCGCCCGCAGGTGTGCTCGTGCCATGGGCATTAATATAATCTATCTTTCCAGATACAGTTGAGAGTGCCTGTTGCATACAACGTACAGCACCTTCGCCGCTGGGGGCAACCATATCATAACCATCTGATGTGGCGCCGTAGCCCACTAACTCAGCGTATATTTTTGCGCCGCGTGCCAGAGCGTGATCAAGCGCTTCAATGACAACAGCACCTGCGCCACCGGCAATCACAAAGCCATCACGATTTGCATCATAAGCGCGAGAAGCTTTTTCAGGTGTTTCATTGTAACTGGTTGAAAGGGCGCCCATGGCATCAAAAAGGCAGGATAAAGTCCAATGCTCTTCTTCGCCTCCGCCTGCAAAAACAATATCCTGTTTGCCAAGTTGAATTTGTTCCATGGCATTACCTATGCAATGTGCACTAGTAGCGCAAGCAGAGGAGATAGAATAATTGACACCCTTAATCTTGAAGGGCGTAGATAGGCAAGCTGACGTAGTGCTACCCATAGTTTGGGTAACACGATAGGGCCCAATGCGTTTTACACCTTTTTCACGAAGGATATCCGCCGCTTCTACCTGGCTGGCCGATGATGCTCCACCTGAGCCCATAATCAAGCCAGTGCGAATGTTGGAAACCTGATCTTCAGTTAAACCGGAATCAGTAATCGCCTGATCTAGTGCAATATAGGCAAAAGCTGCTGCATCACCCATAAAGCGTAAAACCTTGCGATCAATTTTCTCCTGAAGATTAATGTTAATGCTGCCGGCGATATGGCTGCGCATACCAAGAGCTTTATACTCTTCCTTGAATTTAATGCCGGATTTAAGATTTTTTAAAGAATGCAGGACTTCAGTTTGATCATTGCCAATGCTAGACACAATGCCTAAACCAGTAACAACAACTCTTCTCATACCAAACCTCTTTGGATCTTTAGAATCTGTGATTTTTATATACTACAGTATATAAAAATTTAAATTAAGGGTTCATCGGCTTTAAATAAGCCCACGCGTAAATCATTGGCGGTATAAATAATCTCGCCATCACAGGATAATTTGCCGTCAGCAATGCCCATGACTAATTTACGCTCAATAACGCGTTTTAAATGTAAATGGTAAGTCACTTTTTTGGCAGAGGGTAAAACCTGACCGGTGAATTTGATTTCCCCGGCACCCAAAGCCCTGCCTCTGCCCGGATTACCTTTCCAGCCAAGGTAAAAGCCAACCAATTGCCACATGGCATCAAGACCAAGGCAACCTGGCATTACAGGATCTCCAGGAAAGTGGCATTCAAAAAACCATAAGGCCGGATGTATGTCGAGTTCTGCAATAATCTCGCCTTTGCCAAACTCCCCACCCTCAGTATTGATTTGAATAATGCGGTCAATCATCAGCATCTGGTCAACAGGAAGTTGAGCATTACCCTTACCAAACAGCCGGCCATGGCCACAATCGATGAGATCTTCTTTGGTAAAGCTTTGCTGGTGAATAAACGATTTTATGGTTGTCATAAAGTATCTGCAGGTGAAGGGTTGGGCTTCAAAAACGCCACATTTTACCCTGTTGCTAGGGTATGTCTATAAAAAAGCCTAAATGCCGAGCAAAAACCCTATGAAAAAAGAGGCCTCTCTGTTGCGCAGAAGCGCCGGATTTCATAGAGTAGCGCCAACACATTAATTGCCTTAATAAAGGAAATCATCATGATTGAGAAGTGCCTGTTTCCGGTCGCGGGTTATGGAACGCGTTTTTTGCCAGCCACCAAATCAATGCCCAAGGAAATGCTGCCGGTCGTTAATAAACCGCTAGTGCAGTATGGTGTTGAAGAAGCTATTGCTGCGGGGATGACGCAAATTTCATTTATCACAGGTCGAGGCAAGCGTGCTATTGCTGATCATTTCGACATTAGTTATGAGCTTGAGCACCAGATTGCAGGCACTGGAAAAGAGAAATATTTGAGTGGTATTCGTGATGTCCTGAACAAAGGTACATTCTCTTCCACGCGTCAACGCGAAATGAAAGGCTTGGGACATGCTATTTTGACGGGTGAAGCCTTGATCGGCAATAACACCTTTGGCGTTATTCTCTCCGATGATTTATGTGTGAATGAAGAAGGGCCAGGTGTAATGGCGCAAATGGTAGAGCTATATAAGCAATTTCGTTGCTCCATTGTGGCTATTATGGAAGTGCCTCACGATCAGGTACATAAATACGGTGTGATATCGGGTAACAGCATGAAAGAAGGATTGTATCGCGTTGACGACATGGTGGAAAAGCCTTCGCCAGATGAAGCACCGAGTAATCTGGCTATTATCGGTCGTTATATTTTGACCCCTGATATTTTTGATATTTTGCGTGAAACCCCCCCAGGTAAAAATGGTGAAGTCCAGATTACCGATGCACTAAGAGTGCAGGCGCAAAAGGGCTGCGTTATGGCCTATAAATTTAAAGGCAAGCGTTTCGACTGTGGTAGTGTGGATGGTTTTGTTGAAGCCACTAATTATGTTTACCAGCATATCTATGAAGAGATCTAATAACATAATGACTGAGCTAACTTGTTTTAAAGCCTATGATGTACGTGGGCGTATTCCTGATCAAATCAACGAAGATATTGCCTATCGTATAGGGCGTGCCTATGCGCAAGCCATAAAGCCGAAGAAGGTGGTGGTGGGCTATGACATTCGCCTGACCAGTCCACAATTCTGCGCTGCTGTTTCTCAAGGATTGATGGATTCCGGCGTTGATGTTTATAACATCGGATTGTCTGGAACCGAGCAAGTGTATTTCGCTACCTTTCATTATGAAATGGATGGCGGCATTGCGGTAACCGCCAGTCATAATCCCAAAGACTACAATGGCATGAAGTTTGTCCGTGAAGGCTCACGGCCAATTAGTGGCGATACGGGCTTGTTTGATATCAAGGCGCTGGCAGAAAAAAACGAATTCACTGATGCGCCAGTAAAAGGTAAACAGTTTGACCTCGATATATCCAAAACCTACCCGCAGCATTTATTGGGTTATGTTGATCTGGCTGAGCTGAAGCCATTAAAAATCGTGGTTAATGCCGGTAACGGTGGTGCCGGTAAAGTCATCGATTTGCTTGAGCCATTATTGCCCTTTGAATTTATTAAAGTACATCATGAGCCCGATGGTAATTTCCCTAACGGCGTGCCTAATCCGTTGCTGGAAGAAAATCGTCCCGCAACAATTAATGCCGTGAAAGCGCATAAAGCCGATTTTGGTATAGCCTGGGACGGTGATTTTGATCGTTGTTTCTTCTTCGACGAGAGCGGCAATTTTCTTGAAGGATATTATATTGTCGGATTACTGGCTGAAGCGTTTTTACGTAAACATAAAGGCGAAGCCATTGTGCACGATCCGCGTTTAACCTGGAATACCATAGCCATCTGTGAAGAGTTGGGCGGCAAGGCGATTCAAAGTAAAACGGGTCACGCATTTATCAAAGAGCGCATGCGTCTGGAAAATGCCATCTATGGTGGTGAAATGAGCGCGCATCATTATTTTCGTGATTTTGCCTATTGTGACAGCGGCATGATTCCATGGTTACTGGTTGCTGGGTTGGTTTCAGCCACAGGCAAGCCATTATCAACATTGGTCGCTGAGTGTATGCAGGCTTTCCCTTGTAGTGGTGAGATCAACCGTACTATCAAGGATGCCAAGGCGGCGATAGCAAAAATCAAGGCTATCTATGCGCCAAAAGCGAAACAACTGGATGAAACAGATGGATTAAGCATTGAGTTTGATGAATGGCGTTTCAATGTGCGTATGTCTAACACAGAGCCCGTTGTACGGCTGAATATTGAATCTCGTGCCGATGAGGCCTTGATGCGTGAAAAAACACAAGAGTTGTTGGCATTGCTCGATGCCTGACAAAAATGCTTGATCGAAAAATAAAAAAGGCGAGGGTTACTCGCCTTTTTTATTTAAAAGAAATTACTGCCTGTTTTCGCCAGTGGATTTTTCCACTAAACGAAATGAAGATGCCCCCATGGTTTTAGGCTCTGTATTAGGTTGGGCAAGATCGTCAAAATCCAGGGAATAACGCACATAAAAAATGTCGGTTTTGTTCATATCTATTTCAAGCGTAGTGGATTCCAGAGGGAAAGCCCGCTTAAAGGAGACCTCATGTTTTCCGATAGGCAGCAGTGCCATTAAAGGAGTATCGATGGCAACTTTGCCTAATTCAAGGCCATCAACATAAATAGTGGGTTTGATAAAGTTTTGCCGGTTAAATTCTGTATCAGGTGTATACACAATCAATCTGGATGCGTTGGATTCATTGAGCGTTTTATCCTGAATAAAAGGTTTCGAGCTACAGGCGCTCATAAACCAGCAGAAGAAAAAAAGACTGAACAGGCTTTTCATGGTTTATCCAGATTGTTCGCTAATTGATACATGGCCAGTAATTGTTGGGTTGAAGCATCAAACAGTTGTGACTTGTTGTCATCCATGGCCAGTTTTACTTCATTGCCAATGGCTTTTCCCAATTCTACTCCCCATTGATCAAAAGCGTTAATCTCCCAAATGATGCTTTGCACATACACCTTGTGTTCGTACATTGCGAGAAGGCTGCCCAACGCTTCTGGCGTTAAACTTTCAATAATCAGTGTCGAGCTTGGGCGATTTCCGCTCATCACTTTGTGCTCGCTTAAAGAAGAATTGTCCTGCGCTGGCTGGCCTAACATTAACGCTTGGCTTTGTGCCAGGCAGTTGGCAAACAGCCAATCCTGATGCTCCTGCAGGGGGTGATGGTTTTTTAACGCAACAATAAAATCAATGGGTACAAATTCTGGTCCCTGGTGCAAGCGCTGAAAAAATGAATGCTGGCTGTTGGCACCTACTTCTCCCCAAATAGCGGGGCAAGTCGCATAATCCACCTTGTGATTATCCTTGCTTGCCGATTTACCATTGCTCTCCATTTCCAGTTGTTGCAGGAAAGCGGGTAAACGGCGTAAACGATGATCATAAGGCGCAATCATGTGTGATTGCCGGCGCCAGAAATTGGTGTACCAGATGCCTAGCAACGCAACAATCACCGGCATATTCTGGCTGTGTTCAGCAGTGAAAAAATGCTCGTCCATGGCATTAGCACCTTTCAGGAATGCCTCGACAGTGTCGTAACCAAGACCAATACAAAGTGACAGGTTAATCGCTGACCATACGGAATAGCGGCCGCCCACCCAATTCCAGAACGGCAGGATAAACTCCTGGCGCATGCCATACTGTTCTGCGCGTTCCGGCTTGCTGGTCACTGCTATAAAATGTTGGCCGACAGCTTCGTTTTCTATAGCTTCGTTGTCTTGCAAGCCTGCGAGTAGCCAGGCGCGCGCCGTATCGGCATTCTTGATGGTTTCCAGCGTAGTGAAAGATTTGGAAGCCACAATAAACAGCGTGGTGTGCGGGCTTAGATGCTCTAAAGATTCAAGAATATCGTTAGCACAAATATTGGCGACAAAATGACAGCGAATACCTGCATGCTGATAAGGCTTTAAGGCCTGATATACCATCGCAGGCCCTAGATCAGAACCACCAATGCCGATGTGAACAATATCTGTAAACGGTTTGCCGGTGTAGCCACGTAACTTGCCATTTAAAATATTGATAGACAGTATTTTCAATCGTTGTTTAACGGCAAGAACTTCTTCATACAACGGTTTTAATGAATCATTCAAGCCATCAGCGCTTTGACTGCGCAATAGATGATGCAAGGCGGGGCGATTTTCCGTGAAATTAACATTGGCACCATTTTTCAAGGCATCAATCGCAGTGCTTAATCCTTGTTCATCACTGAGTGCTAAAAGATGATTGAGGGTATCGGCAGTAATCAGGTGTTTGGAATAATCCAGAAACAGGCCGGCAGCATTTAACGAAAAATGTTGAGCGCGTTTCGGGTCTTCCTGAAAGCTTTTTAATAATGAGAAATCGCTAAAACTTTTCTGGTGATCGAGCAAATTCAGCCACGATTTTTTATGGGTAACATTAGACATGATAAAAATCTCTATACCATTGCACAAACCAGCTTACGCCATCTTCAATACTCGTGGCTGGCTGGTAATGTATATCTTCAATAAGGGCATCCACATCGGCATAAGTATCCGGCACGTCACCTGGCTGCAGTGGTAACAGGTTCTTCTTCGCTTTCATCTGTAATGCATCTTCTAACACTTCAATATAGCGAAGCAGTTCCACGGGACGGTTACTGCCAATGTTGTAAATCTTGTAAGGCGCCGAACTGGAGGCTGGGTCAGGATGCTCACCCGACCAATGTGTGTTCGGTTGTGCAACGGTATCCAGCGTTCGCACCACACCTTCCACAATATCATCAATATAAGTGAAATCACGGCGATGGTGGCCGTAGTTATACACATCCAGTGTGTCACCCTCGATAATCTTTTTGGTAAACGAAAACATCGCCATATCTGGTCTTCCCCACGGGCCATACACCGTAAAAAAACGCAGGCCAGTGGTGGGCAAATGGAACAAGTGGCTATAAGTGTGAGCCATCAGTTCATTAGCCTTTTTGGTGGCGGCATACATGCTCACCGGATGATCCACATTATGGTGTTCGGAAAAAGGCATTTGGGTATTGGCGCCATAGACCGAACTGCTAGATGCATAAACCAGATGCTCAACGTGATGATGACGGCAAGCCTCCAGGATATTCATAAAACCCATAATATTGGAATCAATATAGGCATAAGGGTTTTCCAGCGAATAACGCACACCCGGTTGTGCTGCCAGATTCACCACGCGCTGCGGTTGATGCTGTTTGAACAATGCAGAAATACCTTCACGGTTGGCAATATCCATACGCACATCAGTAAATTTCGGGTAAGGCAATAACTGGTCAAGCCGTGCCTGTTTCAGGCGGATATCGTAATAATCATTCATATTATCGACACCAATAACCTCATCCCCGCGTTCCAGCAGGGCTTTGGCAAGGTGAAAGCCGATAAAACCGGCGGTGCCGGTGACAAGGATCTTCATGGTCTGGAGTTCTTTTAATGGTCAGGAAATGGAATTTCTAATTATCAGGAGATTATATGACGGGTGGATTAAAAGGGTAAAAGATTTATGTCGAAAATTCCGACAGGCATGCTGTGGAAACAGGTGCGCTGTGGAAATAGCACATTGTTGCCAAAATTAACGGGGTGGTTGGGATTTGCCGGGATGACTGGTTTGCAGATAAGACCAAATATAGACGCATACACCAGTTTAAGGCAGGGTAATCCAAAATCAAGATAGAAAACGAGCTAGGGATCGATCTTGTTCGGCTCAATCGACTTCAAAAACAACCGAATTGGCAGTACGGGGTCTTTGCCAAACTTGATCACCAGTCCATAGTAATCGTTTTCGTAGTCAGCTACCCATTCATAGCTAACATCAATAATCGGCTCTTTTTGGCTTTTTTCGGGCGCCTTGCCATAAACCACCACTTCTTCCGAGGCAGTATCTGCAACGGCCGTTTTGGGAATGGCAACAGTAACAGTGGTATTGCCATCTTTCCCGGATTTGCTAACTTCACGCACTGAAGCGCCAGTCGTTTTATCGGCACTGCCCTTTTTCAAGTCTATCCAATCGGTTTCCAGGGCCATTAACTGGGAACTGAATGCAAGTGTAAAAAAGCCAACAAGGAATGGGTTGCGCATAAAATGCCTGCTTGAAAGTGAATAATAAACCAGCCAATGAAAACAGTTTCAACATAGCAAGGATACGATTAATCACTGTGCGTGATCGTACGCTAAATCAATATTATTTCAAATAAGTACGCGTCTGTGCAGTTATTCAACAGGTTGAAACCGAGTGATCAAACATACTCACTAGGCAGGTTTCATTGCTGGATGTTGCTGCACCACTTTTTGCAAAGAGAGGCGTTGATGGGCAGTGCTATCCACAATCAATATATGCATGCCGCGTCGCAAGTCTTGCTCAAAGTTTTTGAAGCTGGAATTGATCTCCTGAATGCCCCATAAACCGCCTTCCCACGTCGAAAAACCCAATGCAATAATTGCCATGAACACAAAGGGTGTCCAGCCTATATCCTGGGTCATGCCGAACAGATAGGGTAGCAGCAAGGCCAGGGCGGAAAGCCCAATGCCGATCAGTGCCCCGCGAATAGTGCTGTTCACAATATCAGTCTTCGAAAAACAGTTCACTTCATGTAAATGGTGCTGCAAAACCGCAGCAGCATCCTCACTTAACACATGTAATTGCTGGTCATTGAAGCCGCTGCGCAGCAGTTCTTCCTGGGCTAGTTCCAGTTCATCAAGATTGTTACAGAGGTAATAGTTTCGTTCCATGATAATCTCCTTTTTGAGTTTGTAATGATCATTACAAGTATAGAAAAGGATGGCGGGTTGCCTTTGAAATAAGACCGTAAATACGCAAATAGTCTAAGCGGGGTTTCCTAAAAAACCATTAGTGCTAATGGCTTCAAGTGCAGAACAAAACCATGGGCCAGGCACTATGCAGACAGGCACTATGCAGATGGCGGAAACCATTCGGCCAATTTGTCATCGGCTTTCTTTTTAACGTCATCATTGATATAGAATGCAACGGTGGTGACTGCCAGCGCCAGAACCGCCAGGTCATCGCTAAAACCCAGTAGTGGTGTAATGTCGGTCAAAATATCGAACGGGTTAATGAAGTAGAACAGGGCGCCATAAATCGTTCTTTTAGCCCATTTGGGCGCATTGGGTTGCTGCGCGGCGTAATACAGCCAAAGCGCTTTTTCAATCACTTCAACGCCCGCAGTTGCGGCATACAGAGTCACCTTGTTCCAGAAGCGGTCATCAGAATATTCCGAAGTGCGTTTTTTCAGGGAGGTGGCAGAAGTTATCTGTGCAGGTTTTTTCTTCATGGAAATCACTTCAGGCGCGAGTTGGCAATAATGCCTAGCTTAATCCCTAATGATCGTCGTGACAAAATGCTCATTATAAAAAAGCGGGGAAAACTACATCGTTCCTCTATAATCAACGGCTTGCCCCTTGCAGGTGTTTTATGACGCATTCCCGTTCGCAGTTGATTTTCATTCTGGCCGCCATTGTCGCGCTCGGCCCGTTATCGGTTGATATGTATTTGCCCACCATGCCCTCGATGGTCGAGTTTTTTGGCACCACCATCAGTCGTGTGCAATTAACCTTGTCCAGTTACTTGCTGGGTTTTGCCCTGTTTCATTTAGTGTGTGGGCCACTGTCTGATCGATTTGGCCGCAAGCCGGTATTATTGGGTGGGTTATCACTGTATGTAGTGATGAGTGTCGCTTGTGCGCTGGCAGTTAGCATCGAGCAATTAATCGTCTTTCGTTTTTTCCAGGCCATGGGTGCATGCTGTGCGCCCACATTAGGACGTGCAGTGGTGCGAGATATTTTCCCGCCGCACGAAGCGGTGAAAGCGCTGGCCTATGTTTCCAGCCTGATGGCGGTAGCGCCAGTGATTGCACCAACTTTAGGTGGTGTGTTAGTCACCCTGGGTGACTGGCGGCTGTCGTTCTGGGTGCTGGCCGGTGCGGGAATTGTAGCCATGTTACTGACGCATTTCCAGATACCGGAATCCCTGCCACACAAACAAACGTTGCACCCGAAAAACATCGCGCAGAATTACCTGCAATTATTGCGCAGTCCCGATTATATGGGCTGCGTATTAACCTCGGGAACCTTGTATGCAGGTGCGTTTGCGTTTGTATCCGGCTCCAGCTTTGTACTGATTGATTTCATGGGGGTTAAACCCGCCTTTTTTGGTATGTACTTTCTCGCTATTGTTGTGGGTTATGTCAGCGGTAACCTGATGACAGCGAGGATTGCCCATGCCTGGTCTCCCAATATGTTGTTTAAAATCGGCATAGCCATTGCGTTTTTTCCCGGTGCGCTGATGGTGACTTTTGCCGCACTGGAATGGTACCACCCGCTATTGGTAGTTTTGCCGGTGTTGTTTGTCACCATGGGTATTGGCCTGGTATTGCCACAAGCCATGGCGCTCGCCCTGAAACCCTTTCCGCATATGGCAGCTACCGCTTCAGCCCTGATGGGATTCCTGCAAATGTCATCCTCAGCATTGGCTGGTTTGCTGGTCGGTCATTTCCTGGTCGATAAGCCTTTGCCTATGGCCCTGGTGATCTGGGGCACCTCGGCATTATCAGCGCTATGTTATTGGCTGTTTCTCAGCCAGCGCAATCTGGGTGATCTGTAAACGGATGCAAAGCGTAAAGCAACAATAAGCGCTATACTCAACAAACCCGTTAACGAAAGGATCTATGCAATGTCTCAACTGCCAGTTACCTCTGCCAGCCCATGGAGCCATGAACAAATCACCGCATTTTTAAAGGATGCTGTTATTCCCATGCGTTTGGCGGTGAATGAAGAGAGTGGTTTTCCGCGATTGTGTTCACTGTGGTTTACCCTCGATGGCAAGGATATTGTCGCCGCTACCCATGAAAAATCCCTGGTTGCGCAACTGTTAAAAAACGATAACCGCTGCGCTTTTGAAATTGCCACCAACACCGAACCCTATCACGGTGTAAGAGGTCAGGCCCGCGCATCGCTGCTACTGGAAGAAGGCAAAAGTATATTGCCACGCCTGATCAAGAAATATATCGATAACCGCCATCCGGTGGAATGATTTTTCGAAAGGGCGCCATCATCGGTTCAGCTATCTGGAAAACC
>CAZTZY010000008.1:0-51166 GCA_964617765.1 uncultured Spongiibacteraceae bacterium | reverse complement strand
GAGACGCAGGAGCACAAGCCGAGATGTCGCGTTAGCGACAGAGGGGTAAAAGCTGAAAAGTGACCCCTCCGGCACTTCGTGCCACCTCCCCTATTTCATAGTGGAAGCTATAAGCAGGCTATGTAAGTGCCAGTGTACTCTGGCACTTATTATTTTAGTTGGTTATGCTTTAAAGCCGCCAACCACACCATAAAAAAGAGACATTAATCACCATGCAATTTTATGAAGATATCCCCATAGGCATGCGCGTTGAATCGACAGAATCGTTTACGTTTACTGCCGAGGAAATCAAATCGTTTGCCGGTACATGGGATCCAATGCCCTTTCATCTTGATGAAGGCATCGCCAAGGCATCACCTATCGGCGCGCTGTTTGCCTCCAGCATCCATACCATTGCTGTTGGAGTAAAACTCACCCATACCATGCTGCAGGAAGAAGTAGCCGCCATAGCAGCATTAGGCTGGCAGGATGTGCGTTTCCCTAAACCGGTATTTGCCGGCGACAGTGTACGCATCCGGTCGGAGATCATTGAAAAACGTGAATCCAAATCCAAGGCCGACCGTGGCATTATCACTTCATTGAATGCGGTAATTAACCAGCACGGAGATGTGGTTGCCGAATACAAGATTATGACGATGATATTAAAAAAACCGGTGTAATCCACCGTAAGCTAAAAATTATTTTTACGATTATAAGCAGAGAGTAACCATTATGTCTGAAGCAAAAATTTATCCTGTACCTGCCGCCTTTGCCGCCAAAGCCCATATCACTGAAAAACAATACCATGAAATGTACCGGCGCTCGCTGCACGATGCCGATGCGTTCTGGAGCGAACAAGCAGAAACGTTTTTAAGCTGGGATAAAAAATGGAGCAAAGTCAGTGAAACGAATTTTGCACAAGGCGAAGCGGCTTGGTTTGTCGGTGGCAAGCTGAACGTTAGCACCAACTGTATTGATCGCCACCTGCCACAACGCGCTAACCAGACAGCTATCATCTGGGAAGGCGACAGCCCCGACAAACAACAACACATTACCTACCAACAGTTGCATGATCGTGTTTGCGCCCTGGCCAATGGCCTGAAAAGTCGTGGCGTTAAAAAAGGTGATCGGGTATGCATCTATATGCCAATGATTCCCGAAGCGGCTTATGCGATGCTCGCCTGCACCCGTTTGGGCGCGATACATTCAGTGGTGTTTGGCGGCTTTTCGCCAGAGGCATTGAAAGACCGCATCCTCGATTCCGATTGCCGTGTGGTAATTACAGCTGATGAAGGCTTGCGCGGCGGCAAACATATTCCTCTGAAAAACAATGTGAGTACCGCACTGGAACATTGCCCGAATGTGCATACCTGTATTGTGGTTAAACACACAGGTAATGCTATTGCGTGGAATGACAAACACGATGTGTGGTATCACGATCTGGTAAAAATCCAGGCCAACAACTGCCCGGCTGAATTGATGGATAGCGAAGACCCCTTGTTTATTTTATATACCTCCGGCTCTACCGGAAAACCCAAAGGCGTTTTGCATACTACCGGTGGTTACCTGCTGCACGTAGCTATGACCTTCAAATACACGTTTGATTATCACGAAGGTGATGTGTTCTGGTGTACAGCCGATGTCGGCTGGATTACCGGCCATTCCTATACACTCTATGGCCCGCTGGCTAACGGTGGCACCACATTGCTGTTTGAGGGCATACCCACTTACCCTACTGCATCACGCTGCTGGGAAGTGTGTGATAAACATCAGGTAAGCATTTTCTACACCGCACCGACAGCATTGCGTACCTTGATGGGCTTGGGCGATCATCTGGTCACCTCTTCATCACGTGCCTCGATCCGCCTGTTGGGCACCGTTGGCGAACCGATCAACCCGGAAGCCTGGGAATGGTATTACCGTGTAGTCGGCGAAAGCCGCAGGCCAATTGTGGATACGTGGTGGCAAACCGAAACCGGCGGCCACATGTTAACTCCCCTGCCTGGAGCCACAGCACTGAAACCGGGTTCTGCCACACTACCGATGTTTGGCGTTGAACTGGCACTGTTAGATGCCGATGGCAAAGAGATACTCGGCGCAGGTTCAGGCAACCTGGTGATCAAGCGTTCATGGCCAGCGCAGATTCGTGGGGTATATGGCAACCAGCAGCGATTTGTCGAAACCTATTTCTCGCAATACCCCGGTTATTATTTTACTGGCGATGGCGCGCGCCGCGATGAAGACGGTTATTACTGGATTACCGGCCGGGTCGATGATGTGTTGAATATTTCTGGCCACCGCCTGGGTACGGCTGAAATTGAATCGGCGCTGGTGGTGCATCCTGCGGTAGCTGAAGCTGCGGTGGTGGGATTTCCGCATGATATCAAGGGCCAGGGTATTTATGCCTATGTGACGCTGGTACAGGGCGTGGAAGGCTCAGAAGATTTGCGTAAGGAATTGATGAAGACGGTGAGTGCAGAAATCAGCCCGATTGCCAAACCGGATTATATCCAGTGGGCACCGGGTTTGCCGAAAACCCGCTCTGGCAAAATCATGCGCCGTATATTGCGTAAAATTGCCGAAAATGAACTGGATACCTTAGGTGATACCTCAACACTGGCTGATCCTGCGGTGGTTGAGCATTTGATTGAGCATCGGGTGAATCGTTAATTTTTTCATATCGCAGACCGTAGAGACGTAGCATGCTACGTCTCTACACTGTTCACGTTGATGTTATTTTCGTGATATTCATAAAAACATGGTGGGCACGCAAGCTTTGCCCACCCTACATATACACCGCGATTATATTGCGCTTACATTTGTAGGGTGGGAAAAACGCAGTGTGCACACCTTACCTGAAAAATGGTGACAATATGAACAAGGCGATGGTATTCGGCGCTTCAGGCTTTATCGGCAGCCATGTAGTTGAGCAGTTGTTACTGGCGGGCATCTCGGTAACTGCCGTAGTGCGTGCGCAATCGAACACATTTTTTTTGCGTTCAACCTCAGCCACTATTGCAACACTGGATTTTACCGATGATACCGCCCTGGTGAATGCCATCAAAGGCCATGATGTCGTGTATAACTGTATGGCCGAGCCGCGCATACATCAATCACTTTCGAACATGCGCAAGGTTGAAATCGACCTGACACGCAAGGTGGTACAGGCCGCAGCGGCAGCAGGTATACAACGCTTTGTGCAACTGAGCACCATTCAGGTCTACGGTTTTTCACGCCCACCCGTTGCCATCAACGAAATGTTTCCGATCAACCCCGTTTACCCATTCAGCCAGGTGACCGCTGAACGCGAACAAATGGTGATAGCGGAATGCCAACGCTTGCACATGGACTTTTTGATGGTGCGCCCGGTGAATGCCATTGGTCAGCGCGACCAGCAGTTTTTACCGGTTATCAAGGCGCACCAACAAGGTGTTTTTCTTATCGTCGGCGATAACCCGCATTTTTCGTGCATTGATGTGCGTGATATTGGCCGTGCCATGGTATTGCTGGGCGATCTGCCGCAAGCAGCTAACCAAACCTATCTGGTGAAAGGTTTTGATACTTCGTGGCGCGAACTGAAACAGGCGCTGGATACAAAATCCGCGAAACCCGCGAAGGAAATTCACCTGTCGAAAAAACTGGCAACCCTACTAGGCTGGTTTGGCGATCAACTTCCCTATAGGTTTAATGTATCGATAACGCGCTTTTCAATGGCAGTGCTTGCCACGGATACACTGTTTGATGACAGCAAAATACGCGTTGCAGGATTTGCGCCGTGTTATAGTCTGGATGATGGGTTAGCCGGATATTTCAATTGTAAATCCATTTGATGCTGTGGTGGTGACACATCAATCACCACCGCAACTAGCTCAAAAATACGAACCACAGCCAATGTGGCCTGAAAAATAACCGCTCTCTGCAAGAGGTGGTTTGCATTGACTAAGAGTTATTTCAATTTACCCTGCGTTTTCTTTTGACCAAGCGCCACACCAACCCTAATACCACTATCCAGAACACTCCCACACCGATAAAAAACGGGATGGATTTATCAAAAGCCAACACAATCGCTGTGGCTAATTTGTCATACACCCACAACCTGACCGGGGCCATGATACTGGTATCGGTTCGCACCTTATAATCGGCATGGGCCTGTTGCAATATGAAGGCATGAATCTTGTCGGCCTTGGCTTCATCCAGCACATCGGAGAAATTAGCCATACCGTTAGATTCCAGTGCACCGCCCAATACTATCGCCTTGAACATGGCATGGAATGCCAGAGGCATACGCCGTAAATCAGGCACTGTACCGCCACCAATCACACCATCGCCATGACAGGCCGAGCAATATTTCAGATACAGGTCTTTACCTTCTGCTATATCTTTTGCGTTAGTGATGGTCATTGCAGGCGGCTGAACCGGTTCTTCTACCTTGACTACCACATCGGGCAATTGTGCTTTACCTCCCAGCTTGAATACCACCAGACGGCCATTTTCCAGACCGGGAAATGGCTCTAGCCCAATAGCGAGTGGTATTGCCCCACCCCATTTCGCCATCAACGCCACATATTGTTCGCCATCTACACTGTAGGTGATGGGCGCAGCCACTACACCGAGCTTGATATCTGACGACCACAGTACATCGCCATTTTTGGCATTGAATGCCATGAACTGATGGTCAGCCGTGCCCTGGAATACCAGGTTGCCGCCCGTTGCCAATGTACCGCCATTCCACACCCGTGTGTGTTTGTAACGCCATGCCGCTTTTTGTAGCACTGGATCCCACGCCACCAGCTCACCACGAATGATCTTGGTTTTGAGTATGGACATAAATTGCGGGTCGATAATTTCGTCATTCGGAATATCAACACCAATATTGTAGTGATGCGGCGCAGGCTTGAAATTCGCGGGCTGGCGATAACCCATGGCAGATTTCACTACCGGGATATACACCAGGCCTGTACCGGGATGATAAGACATCGAGTTCCAGTTATGGCCACCCACAGCAGCCGGTATCATCAGGGCATCCTTTTCTTTATAACGAATACCCTCAACCTCGATGGGTCGACCATTTTTATCGTACCCTGTGGCCCACTCCACGCGCGTGAAAGGCTCGGCCGAGAGAAATTCACCGGTAACACGATCAACGATAAAGAAGAAACCGTTTTTGGGTGCCTGCATCAATACCTTACGGGTTTTGCCTTGCCATTTTATATCGGCCAGGATGATTTGCTGGGTGGCGGTAAAATCCCAGCTCTCACCAGGTGTTTCCTGATAGTGCCAGACGTATTCACCGGTATCAGCATTGAGGGAAACAATGGAGGAAAGAAACAGGTTATCACCACCGCCCGGGCTGCGGATTTCGCGATTCCAGGGTGAACCATTACCGACACCGATATATAACAGGTTTAACTCCGGGTCATAGGCCATGGAATCCCATACAGTACCGCCGCCACCGAGTTTCCACCACTCACCTTTCCAGGTTGTGGCAGCCATGGCCATGGCATCATTTTCAAAACCGTCAGCGGGATTGCCCGGCACGGTATAAAAGCGCCAGCTGAGTTCACCTGTTTTTCCATCATACGCGGAGATATATCCGCGCACGCCCATTTCAGCACCACCATTGCCAATCAGCACTTTACCTTTCACTACACGCGGTGCACCAGTGATGGTGTAATCTTTTTCAGGATCAATGGTTAATGTGCGCCACATCACTTCGCCAGTCTGGCGATTCAATGCAATGAGATAACCATCCAGGGTAGCCACATAGACTTTATCTTCCCACACCGCAAGTCCACGGCTAACAGGGCCACAGCAAGCGCGCACCAGGATTTTTTTCGGCACTTGCGGATCAAATTGCCACAATGTTTCACCGGTTTTGGCATTCAGGGCAAACACCCGGTTCCATGCACCTACCGTATACAAAATGCCATCGACCACTAAAGGTGTAGCTTCCAGTCCATCATGATCAGGAAACTCAAAAGACCAGGCCAGGCCTAACTGATTGACTGTTTTTTCGTTAATGGCATTCAGCGGGCTATAGCGGGATTCATCATACGTGCGGCCATGGCTGAGCCAGTTCTGGCTTTCTTGACCGGCGTTTAATAGCCTTTCAGTAGTTACTGGCGTTAAGGCACCAGTTAATTCAGCAGCGTTGTCATGTGAATGGCCTTCATGTGAAAGTACATTGAACGATAATCCACCGAGCAAGAGTAATGACAACATCGAGCGCAGCAGAGCGCGATGTTTACCTGCAAAACCTTGTCCTTTTGTGGCAAATTTATTAGTGCCTTGCATAGAAATACCTCTTGCAACAACTTTCAATCATGACAACAATGTTTTAATGTTCTTTTATTGAATCACCCACCACAATATAACCAAGCAAAGCAAGCCTGTTATGCTGCAACAAATACACTGGCATTAATAAACTTGATGGCTTTTTTCATATTGGCGACCAGCGGATAATTTTCTTCCATACTCCAGTTCAGCAAAGTTGATACACAAATCGCCATCACCATATCCGTCAGGGTTTCCTGGCTAAAATCCGCCCGTAATTTACCCTGTGTTTTGGCGTCGTTCATGATCTGGTTAACAACGGAACTGAATTCAGCTTTTTGTTTCAGCCGAACCTCATTGGATCCGGCGCCGCTGATAAAATAGAAATTCATCAATTGTTTATAATTGGGATGTGATGCATCGACCGTTTTAGCAATGGTCATAAAACAATATTCGATTCTTTTTTCCGGCTCGTTATAGCGCTTGAAGGCATCACGGAATACGGAATAGGCATGGTCACTATAAGTGCTGACAATATGCTGTATCAGGTGATCCTTGGTGGGGAAATGATTAAAAAAGGTTTTGTGGGCAATATCGGCTTCCTTGATGATCGACGACACACTGGTATCGTTAACCCCCTGTTCTGCAAAAAGCTTTAACGCTGCCTCAGTGATTTTATCGCGAAATTCAATTTTGCGACGCTCGATTCGATTCGATAGTACTGGCTCAGTCACTGGTTTTCTCCATATCAATAGGTTGATATACCACAGTATACCTATATATTTTAATTACCGCCATAAAAAACCACCGATTTTTTACAGGTTGTTTCGTCTGGCAACGTCACTGACAAACTGTTAAGTATGTTTTGGCACAGTTTTTGATTGTCTTCAGTTATGAATACACAACAAAACGAAAAATTTTTCCTCCAGATACAAAATAACCGGCATAAGCCTGTTTCTGTCATGTTAGTGGATGACCAGCCTGCGCGGTCAGCACTGCTTGAGCAAGCATTGGCTGATATGGGCTATAACGTCATTGCAAAGCTCGCTACAGCTGAAGGTTTAATGCTGGAAATGGGCAAATTGCAACCCGATATCATCATTATTGATGTGGATTCTCCTGACAGGGATATGCTCGAAAATATGGCTAACCTTAATGATAACAATCCGCATCCTATTGTGATGTTTGCCGAAAAAGATGCACCGGAAACGATCAATCGCACCATTAATGCAGGCGTCAGCGTTTATGTGATGGATGGCCTGCAACCACAGTTGGTGAAATCCATTATTGAAATTGCCATTGCTCGCTTCCGTGAATACCAGGCTCTACGCAATGAACTCGACAAAACCAAAAATGCGCTGGCCGATAGAAAATTGATTGATAAAGCCAAATGTTTATTGATGCAGCACCGTAAATCCTCGGAAGAAGAGTCTTACCAGGCCATGCGCAGAATGGCGATGGATAAGGGCCAGCGCCTGGTCACTATTGCCCAGAACATTATTGATTTATTTGAACTGTTAGATTCACAACTGGAAACAGGATCATCAAATGGATAAGGCAATAAAATTAGGATTTATTCCACTCACCGATTGTTTGCCTATTTTAGTCGCAGAAGAATTAGGCTATTTCTCACAAGAAGGCGTCAATGTTTCATTGCAAACTGAAATATCATGGGCGAATATCCGTGATAAATTAACCATTGGCCAACTGGACGCCGCACATATATTGGCACCTCTGTTACTGGCTAACACTTTGGGCCTAAGTGGCATACAACAACCATTGATTACAGCTTTTTCATTTGGATTGAATGGTAATGCCATTACTCTTTCTTCTGCATTACACGCGAAAATGCAAAAAACCTATGCCGCAAAAAGTTCGGGTGATTCCGCTGAAGCCTTGGCAGAAATTATTAACAAACGGGTAGCACAAGGTTTATCGCCATTAATGTTTGCCACTGTATTCCCTTTTTCCTGTCATTTTTACCAATTACGTGATTGGCTGGAAAAGGCTGGAATCAATACACAAACCCAGGTCAAGTTTTGTGTGCTTCCTCCCGAGCAAATGGTATCCAATCTGAAAAACAGGAATATTGACGGGTTTTGTGTGGGTGAGCCCTGGAATAGCCACGCTGTGCTTAGCCACACCGATGAAGAGCCTACTGGTTTTATTGCTGCCAGCGGTTACGAAATCTGGGGGAATTCTCCCGAAAAAGTATTGGCTGTTCGGGCAGACTGGGCTAACACACATACTACAGAGCATGCAGCTATCGTGCGGGCATTATATAAAGCGGCTGAGTGGGTGGAATATCATCGCCAGGATGCCGCAGATATACTTATACGTTCCCATCTTATGCAAGTTTCACCAGAAGCTATCATTAACGGTCTGGTTAATAGTGGCGTAAGCAAGGGGAATATTGATGAAACCCATAACGGAACCGCCATAAAGGCGAACCACTATTCGATATTTCATCGCAATAATGCCAATGAACCTGATCCCCAACAGGCCATATTTTTACTCAAAAAAATGCAGCAATATGGGCAATTATCATTTCCCGTTAATCTCGAAGCTGTGGCCAATATGGTTTACCGCCCCGATTTATTCCACGAATTTATCCAGCTATCAGAAGCTATATAAACAACGGTAGTTATTTGGCAACTTTTATTTTCAATCAACATATGCATCAAAAATGCACACAAGACGCACCAATTTTGTATCTTTTGCAAAGAACATAATGCAAAAAACTATCAATTATTATTACAACCATTGATTTAACTCGGTTTTACATCGTTTACAAAAAGTTGGCATGGATTCTGCAAATTATATTTTGTAACAAAATATTCAGTACATAATTATCAATGTCGATAACGCTGTACTGAGACAGAAAATTCTTCCGGGAAATATTCTGGTTACATCAATATTGGGCAATGGCGCTCATCAGATGCTTTTTATTAAGCAAAACTGATGGGCGTTTTTTTTTGATTAACGGGAGAACAACCATGTCATGGTTTAAAAAATTAGCCGCAACAACGATTACCTTTGCAGGTATTGCACTAACAGTACAATCCAGTTATGCCGCTGTAGGTGCACCTGAAAAATGGGAACTGAAATTTGGTTTTATAAAACTGACCGATATGGTGCCTTTAGCCATCGCCTATGAAAAAGGTTATTTTGAAGAAGAAGGCCTGTTTGTGACACTAGAGGCCCAGGCCAACTGGAAAGTACTATTTGACCGGGTAGCCTCTGGCGAACTGGATGGCGCACATATGTTGGCGACCATGCCTGTTGGCACGGCGACAGGAATACTGGGCAAAACGCCTATCATTACACCATTAACATTATCTTATAACGGTGCAGGTATCACCGTTTCTAATGCCGTATGGGCACAAATGAAACCTTCAGTAGCGATGGAAGCCGGGAAACCAGTACACCCAATAAGCGCCTCGTCATTGAAACCTGTATTGGAAAGTTACAAAAAAGCCGGTAAAAATTTTAATCTTGGCATGACTTTTCCTATCGGCACCCATAACTACCTTGAACGTTACTGGTTAGCGGCAGGAGGCATTCATCCTGGATATTATGCCCCTGATAAAGGGGATAACAGTGGCTCCATTAATGCTGAAGCATTACTTTCGGTTGTGCCTCCACCACAAATGGTTCCCACAATGGAAGCGGGAACTACTGTAGGTTATTGCGTGGGTGAACCATGGAATCAACAAGCGGTTGCCAAAGGTCTTGGCGTTCCGGTGATGACCAGTGAAAAGATATTTTCAGGCGGCTCTGAGAAAGTGTTTGGTATTCGCCAGGATTTTTATAGCAAATACCCGAATACCACTATCCGCAGTGTAAAAGCGCTGATTCGTGCCTCGCAATGGCTCGATGCTAAAAATAACGGTAACCGTCCTGAAGCCGTTAAAATAATTTCCCGTCCTGTTTATGTAGGTGCTGATGCCAAAGTTATCGCTAACAGTATGACTGGAACTTTCGAATTTGAAAAAGGCGATAAACGCCCTATTCCTGAATTCAATACCTTCTTTAAAGGTGAATATGCGATTCCATATTACTCCGATGCTATCTGGTGGATGACACAAATGCGCCGCTGGGGACACATCAGTGCACAACATCCTGATGGCTGGTATATGGAAATGGCAAAAAAAGCCTATCGTCCTGACATTTATGCTTTAGCTGCAAAAGAACTGATTGCTGAAGGCAAAATGAAAGCCAGCGATTTCCCTGACCTTGATGCAGCAAATTATGTAAAAGCGCCACAAAAAAATGTCATCGACGGTATCGTATTCGATGGCACCAAACCTAACGCTTTTATTGAAAGTTTCAAGATTGGCTTAAAAGGCGCTGAAAAACCTTGATTTTGACTTGTAGGGACACGATTTATCGCGCCCATACTAGAGACGACTAACAGAGGGGAATAAATATGGCCACGTTAACGATCGACCTCAAGCCGGCAACTGTGCTTATCTTGCTGGATAAACTGTTCAAGCACATTGGCCTGCCCGTTATTGGCCTGGCGATATTTCTTGGCCTCTGGCAAATGGCTGCCAGTCGAATAGAAACTTCACTTGGCCAATTTCCTGGTCCAGCACAGGTGCTACAACAAAGCCGAGGACTGATACAGGAATATAAAGATGAAGAACAGCGCAAAGTGGAATTTTATGAGCGTCAGGAAAAACGCCACGCTTTAATGAAAAAACAGCATCCCGACATGAAGATGGAAGTTCGTCCTTATAGTGGTGCACCGACGTTTTTTCAGCAAATCTTCACCAGCCTGAAAACTGTTTTCACCGGTTTTATTCTGGCGGCCATTATTGCCATTCCTTTTGGCATCGTAATTGGCTTAAGCAGTTCTGTATATCAGGCTGTGAATCCAGTGATCCAGTTGTTCAAACCGGTTTCTCCGCTCGCGTGGTTGCCACTGGTAACGATTGTAGTGAGCGCCTTGTATAACAATGTGCATCCCGACATACCCAAATCGTATGTCACTTCAGCTTTTACAGTGATGCTGTGCTGCCTGTGGCCGACCGTCATCAATACTGCTGTCGGCGTCACCTCGGTCAGCAGTGATCTGGTGAATGTCAGCAAGGTGTTGCGCCTGAATCCATTACGCCATGTACGCTCGATTGTTTTACCGGCAGCAGTACCGATGATTTTTACTGGCTTGCGTTTATCGTTAAGTACGGCATGGATGGTATTGATTGCCGCTGAAATGCTGTCGCAAAACCCGGGTCTTGGAAAGTTTGTGTGGGATGAATTCCAGAATGGCAACGAAGCTTCACTGGGCCGCATTATGGTAGCTGTATTGACCATAGGCATTATAGGTTATGCGTTAGACAGGGGTATGTTGTTCTTGCAACAACATTTTTCCTGGGATAAACAAGCCGTGTTACGTTAAAAATTCTTAAGGGCGTTAAAAGTTCTTAGGCGCGTCAAATTTCCGTACGGGCACAGCATGCTGAGCCCCAACCAGTGACAAGAAGGAAAATACTATGAGTACATTACTGGAATTAACACAAGTAGGCATAGAGTTTAAAACACCAAAAGGCAGTTTCTGTGCACTGCAAAATGTGAACCTTAAAGTGGAAGAAGGCGAATTTGTCAGCCTTATTGGACACTCGGGTTGCGGCAAATCCACTGTGCTGAATATTGTTGCCGGATTATTGAAGGCAACCACCGGTGGCGTGGTACTCGATGGCCGCGAAGTCAATTCGCCCGGACCGGAGCGAGCTGTCGTATTCCAGAACCACTCATTGCTGCCCTGGCTAACGTCTTACCAAAATGTTGAGCTGGGAGTAAAAGAAGTGTTTCGCAGTAAAAAGAATCGCGCTGAAATGAAAGAATGGATTGAGCACAATCTCGAACTGGTACACATGAGCCATGCCTTGCACAAATTACCGCATGAGATTTCTGGTGGCATGAAACAACGTGTTGGTATTGCACGGGCGTTAGCGATGCAACCTCAAGTATTGTTGATGGATGAACCCTTTGGTGCACTTGATGCGCTAACACGGGCACATTTACAAGATTCCTTGATGGAAATCCAGAATACCTTAAAAAACACCGTGATCATGATTACCCACGATGTGGATGAAGCGGTATTACTTTCAGATCGTATCGTGATGATGAGCAATGGTCCGGCGGCCACAATCGGTGAAATTCTTGATATTGATTTGGCGCGTCCACGGCATCGACTGGAATTGGCTGATGATGCCCACTACAACCATCTGCGACATGAGGTATTGCGTTTCCTTTATGAAAAGCAGCGCAAAGTGGAGGATTTCAGCGAGCACGCAAAAAAGTCTAAGGCGGCAGCCCAGGCTCTTAAAGCTGATGCACAACCAAAATTAAAAGTGGTTTCGTAAAACACTAGTACATGCATGACTCACATTACGAAGATTAAACTACCAAACATGTTAAGGGGAACAAAATGCTACTGACTAATTTGCAACAAACACGCCTGGCTCTCATCACTGGCCTGATGTTGTCATCATTACCCACTTTCGCAGACGATCCATTTACCGATGCATTAAAATCCGGGAAAGCTTCGATGAATGAGCGTTTACGTTTTGAAAACGTTGCTGACGAAGCCTTTGCTGAAAATGCCAATGCTTTAACTTTACGCTCTCGTATAGGCTATGAAACAGCACCTTTATATGGTTTTACCTGGCTAACGGAATTTGAAGATATTCGTGTGGTGGGGGGCAATGATGATTACCAGTTTGCAGCACCACCTACGCCTTCACCTGCTGGCGCAGCAGTGGTAGCCGACCCGGAGATGACTGAACTGAACCGTTTACAATTACGTTATCGCGGTGTACCAAAACTGGATATGATTCTTGGTCGGCAACGTCTTTTTTACGATAACCATCGCTGGATTGGTAATGTAGGCTGGCGCCAGGATGAACAAACCTATGATGCCTTCAGTGCTGTCTATACCGGCTTGCCTGACTTTTCCTTCAGTTATGCCTATGTGGATGCTGTCAACGGCTTTGCTTCCACCAGCGATAAAACCACCGGCATCTTTGATGCGGATACGAGCGATCATTTGATCAATATCAGTTATAACGGTTTTACCTGGGGTAAATTTATCCTGTATTCCTATAACCTGCATAACCAGAATGACACATTGAAAGGCCCTGCCGCAGCAATCAATGTGAATGCCGGTTTACGCTATATCAACAATGATACTAACGGCTTACGTTTTGATGGTGCTTATGTTTTACCGACTACGGTATCATTGCGCGCCCTTTATCGTGCCGAATTCGCCAAACAAAGTGCTGATGTTATGGAAGGCACACCTGTAAAACGTGTCGATTATGATGCGAATTATGGCCTTGTTGAAGCCGGCATGGCCTGGGGATTTGGCGGTGGCAGTTTCGCATTAACACCGATGTTAGGTTATGAGGTACTAGGTTCTGATAAAGGCAAATATGGCCTGCAAACGCCTTATGCCACCAAACATGCCTTTAATGGCTGGGTAGACCAGTTCCTTGTTACTCCGAAAGAAGGCTTGCAGGATATCTATGCCACGATCGGCTTCGACTGGAATACCTATGCCATAAAAACCTTGTTGATGTATCACGATTATAAATCTGATGAAGATAATACTGGCACAAAAAAAGAAGTGGATTTTGGCAGCGAAACCAGCCTGCAAATAGTGAAACCTTTTGGGGCACACTGGATCGTTGGCACCAAAGGCTCGGTTTATGAAACAGAAACACACGAACTGGCCGCCACCAAAAAACCGGATGCGAAAAAATTCTGGGTGTGGGCAGAATATAATTTCTAACGCTAATAGTTATATTTCCCTGGACGGGTTTTATCCTGCCCGGGGAAATAAAAGTTAATTACTAAAAAGGTTAATCGATAAAAATGAATATCAGAAAGATAATGAGAAGAAATTCAGCAAAACACATCGATTGCCAGAACAGTAATGGATTTTTTACCAGCAATGGTTGTTTGTGGTTGTTTTGCAGTTGCGGATTGGGATGTTCAAGATCATAAATAAACTCATCAATCTCCTGATAACGTTCTTCAGGGTTAATACTCAGCGCTTTCTGCAAGGCAGCATCAAACCATTCCGGCACATACTGGTTATATTTAAGTGCCGACACATAAACCAGTTTAGCCAGATCAGCCTCACGAATGCCTTTTTCCAGTTTGCCGTTATAGGGCAATGTGCCCGTCAGCATTTCAAACAGGATAACTGCCAGCGAAAAAATATCCGAGCTGTAACCCACCTGTTTTTGCAAATAACATTCCGGCGCTGAATAACTGGCTGTGCCCAAAGCATCATTACGCATCAGGGTATTTTGCAGTTCTGTCATTGATAGTGACGTGCATGAACCAAAATCAAGCAGCTTGATTTGTTCGTTATCATCAATAATGATATTGCCCGGTTTTAAATCCTGGTGAATCACCTGGCTGCGGTGCAACACACGCAAACCCAGGCCAATTTGCCGGGCAATGCGCACGACACAATCGAGCGAGGGTGACGGTTTTTTATAAAGCCATTCATCCAGCGTTACCCCTTCTGCATATTCCATTAGATAATACAAAAATGTGCACGAGATACGCGGCGTTACCACATGCACAATTTTACTATGCCGGAACTTTTTGCCCAGCCACGATTCCATGACAAAACGCTCTATATAAGCTGCGTCATCCTCAAAATTGACTGAAGGTGTTTTCATGACATAGCGTATGCCGGTTTCAGTGTCACGCACCAGATACAGTTGGCTGCGTGTACTTTCATACAAGCTGCGCTCAATAGTTAAACCATCGAGCACCTGGCCGGCTTCGAGAAAAGGTGGAAACGGCAGACTGCCCAGATTCTGGTACAACTCCTGCTTTGTTGACTCAGCCACTGTATCTATGCCAATGATTTGCACACTGAGATTATCGTTGCTGCCATTCTCCAGTGCGGTTTGATTGATGCATAACACACGTTCTTCGAGAGAAGTTGGCATACTGGCAATGGCTAACAATTTTTCAGCAGTCATAAAATCATGCACACCATCGGTGCTTAATACAAACAGGTCTCCCTGCTCGATATTGATGGTGCGATAATCGACCTGGATCTTGTTATCCAGGCCCATGGCGCGTGCCAGATAAGTCACCTCACCGACCTTGCGTGAATGATCCGTGGTGAGTTGTTCCAGTTGCTTATTCCTGATCCGGTAGATGCGTGAATCACCAATATGGAAGATATGTGCCGTGCTGGATTTGATAATCAGTATCGACAAGGTAGTGATAAAACCTTTTTCGATTTCCTGGAAATGCGAACCCTGGCTGAACAGCCAGCGGTTTAATGCGTCAAGTACCGTGATGACTGATTTCTGGATAGTCCAGGTTTCCGGTGTGCAATAATAATCATAGAGCAGGTTTTTTACACAGGCTTCACTGGCCTCACGACCTGCCTCAGCGGCACTGACGCCATCGGCAATCACAGCCAATATGCCTTTGTGGGTTAACAAGGCCCCTTCTGGCACACGAATGCCAATGGAATCTTCATTGACGGGTTTAACACCTGCTTCACTGCGCTGCGCACAGCTTACTGTTAACGTCGATTGCAGGTGTTCCACTCAAGATTCCTCATTTAAAAAATAGTCAGGCGACATCAATCAAATGCACCGAACCATCGGGCATGATTTCAGCAATTTGCCCTTTCGGTTCTTCGAGAAAAACCTGTAATAGCGCAAATACGACAAAACATGATATGGCTATCACCATAAAAAAGGTAGATGCACCCACAAACGAATTCACCAGCAGGAAACTCGCTGCCCCGACATTACCGTAGGCTCCGGTCATACCGGCAATCTGGCCGGTCAAGCGGCGCTTGATAGTTGGTACTACACCGAAAGTGGCACCAGCACCTGCCTGCACAAAGAAGGAACAGAATACTACCACCGCAACAATGGCGATAAAGCTCCATTCCGGCGTAATCATTGACATGCCCATGTAACCCAGTGCAGAACCCATTACGGTCATCAGCAATGTTTTTTTACGGCCTATCTTGTCTGACAAATAACCGCCTCCCGGTCTTGCAATCAGATTCATCGCCATAAAAAATCCTGCTAACAGTGCCGCCTTGGATGGCGAATAGCCATAATCTGTGGTGAACAGCAGTGGCAACATGGAAACAACAGCCACTTCAGAACCGAAAGTGACCATATAGGCCAGATCGAGCATGGCAACCTGCTTGAATTTATAGCGATGCAACTCCGGAATATCACCCTTGATATTCTCTTTGTTAATGCGATAGATATTGATCATCTGCCACAAAAACCAGGCTGCCAATCCAGACCATATCAACCAGGTAACAGAATCACTCAGCAAATTAACACCCGCCGGAGACAGGCGCCAGGCAATGATTGCATTGGCAATAAACAAGGGAGCCGTCATTACCACATACAAAACGAAATCACTCTTGCTGCATACTTCCATGGGTCCGAATTTTTTCGGCGAAAAATAGGTAGCGCCTTTGGGTGTATTGCGAACACCACGATAAAAAACCATGGAATAAATAATCGCCACAATACCTGCGACCGTTACAGCACCGCGCCAGCCATCCGTCATAAAGGATGCAAAACCCACGGCCATAATGGGCAGGCTAAAATTGGCAATGGCTGCACCGAAATTACCCCAACCACCATATATACCTTGCGCAGAACCTGCCTGCCGTGCCGGAAACCATTCTGTAACCAGGCGAATACCGATAACAAAACCGGCTCCGGTAAAACCTAACAGGAAACGTGCAGCGGCAAGTTGCCCATACGTTTGTGCAAAGGCAAAAAACAGGCAAAAAACACCGGATATAGCCAACAGGGCTGAATACATCAAACGCGGGCCAAAACGGTCTACCAGGGCGCCGGTAAGAATGCGCGCCGGAATGGTTAATGCAACATTTAAAAACAACAGGGCTTTTGCTTCAGCATCGCTTAACCCGAATGTGGCTTTTATATAGGGCATTAACGAACCGTGGGTAAACCACATAAAGAAAGTAATAAAAAAGGCCAGCCACGAATAATGCAATATCCGTGTATTTGCTTGCGAGAAATCGAAAGGATTAAATTTTTCACCGGCCATATTCTTTATTCCTGGTTAACAGATGGGCTTGATATATTGTGAATGGCTTCTAGCAAATGCCATGCCAACCTAACAAAATACCTATTTGACGCAATATAAAACCTTTTTCATCGTGCGCCACAGCAAAAAAGGATACTCACAATGCATTGAGTGGCTCAAAACAAGGCACGAATCCGTTATTCGCACCAATAAAATACAACTTCACCACACAACAGCTAAAATAAAAAATAATTTAACTTTAAAATCAATTAGTTATGAAACTTACTAAAAACTGGCATGGCAATTGCTAAATCTATAACAAACGAGATATTTCAGATTCCACAGAACAAACCGGGTGTATCAAAATGAAAGAAAAATTAGTGATTGTTGGCAATGGCCCTGTTGCCCATAAATTTATCGAAGTGATTATCGCTGCTGGCAAAATTGATCACTACAACATCACTGTGTTTGGTGAAGAACCACGCCCGGCTTATGACCGCGTTAAATTGACAGCATGGTTTGAAACACGTGATGCCTCTTCATTAAGCATGGCCGACAATGATTTTTATGCTGCCCATGGCATTCGCTGTTATACCTCGGAAAAAATCATTGGCATTGATCGCAATGAAAAAAGCGTGCGCAGTAATAACGGCGTTATTCTGAGTTATGACCACCTGGTGCTGGCTACCGGTTCCTATCCCTTTGTGCCGCCTATTACCGGCAATGATCGCAAGAATATTTTTGTTTACCGCACAATTGAAGACCTGGAAGCCATTACCGCAGCTGCGCAAACAGCCAAAAGCGGCGTTGTTATCGGCGGTGGCCTGCTGGGACTGGAAGCCGCCAAGGCTGTACATGATCTTGGCGTAAAAACCCATGTTGTAGAACATTCACCACGCTTGATGGCTGTTCAGGTCGATGCCGGTGGTGGCGCACTGCTGCGTAACAAGATTGAAGCGTTAGGTGTTTCTGTACATACCAACAAGGAAACCTTGCATATCATTGATGGTGAGGAAGCCTTGCATCGCATGGATTTTGCCGACGGTGAAAAACTGGAAGCCGATCTCATCGTTTTTTCAGCCGGCATACGTCCACAAGATGCACTGGCTCGCAGTTGTGGCCTTGAAGTAGGCGCTCGTGGCGGCATTGTCATCAATAATTTCTGCAAGACATCAGACGACAGCATTTATGCCATCGGTGAATGTGCCTTGTGGAATAACCGTATTTTCGGCCTGATTGCGCCTGGCAACCAGATGGCACAAGTGGCTGCACATCACCTGACCGCGACCAAAGAAACGGCATTTACCGGTGCCGACATGAGCACCAAACTGAAACTGATGGGTGTGGATGTAGCTTCCATCGGCGATGCACATGGCGCCACCCCTGGCGCGAAAATTTATACCTATTATGACCAGCCCAATGAAGTCTATAAAAAGATTGTGGTTTCATCCGACAATAAAAAACTGTTAGGTGCTGTTCTTGTAGGAGAGGCCAGTGCTTACGGCAATCTTTTGCAACTGGCACTCAATGGCATTGATTTGCCTGAATTTCCCGATGTACTGATTTTGCCGCAACGCGGTGAATCCGCTAACATGGGCATGGGTGTGGATGCCCTGCCTGATTCGGCGCAAATCTGTTCCTGCAATAATGTCAGCAAGGGTGAAATATGCGCTTCTGTGATGGAAGGTGCGTTAACTTTGGCCGATGTTAAATCCTGCACCAAGGCTGCCAGCAGTTGTGGTGGTTGTAGTGCACTGGTTAGCCAGGTGATTAATGCCCAGCTCACCAAACAGGGCGTAGAAGTGAATACCGACCTGTGTGAACATTTTCCCTATACCCGTCAGGAATTGTTCCATCTGGTACGTGTGGAAAAAATCACTACATTTGATGAATTGCTTGCCAGCCACGGCAAAGGGCTGGGTTGCCATATCTGCAAACCGACTGCTGCTTCTATTTTTGCATCGTGCTGGAATGACCATATCCTGAAAGATAAACATCATTCCCTGCAAGACAGTAATGATTACTTCCTCGGCAATATACAGAAAGATGGCACCTACTCTATCGTTCCACGCGTAGCGGGTGGCGAGATTACTCCTGACAAACTCATTGCTTTAGGTGTTGTTGCTAAAGAATATGATTTATATACCAAAGTCACCGGTGGACAGCGCATTGACCTCTTTGGCGCACGCGTTGAACAGCTTCCGGAAATTTGGCGCAAACTGATTGATGCCGGCTTTGAAACAGGCCACGCCTATGGGAAATCGTTAAGAACGGTTAAATCTTGTGTCGGCAGTACATGGTGCCGTTATGGCGTTGATGATTCGACCGGTCTCGCCATCACTATCGAAAATCGTTACAAAGGTTTACGTTCACCGCACAAAATCAAGATGGGCGTTTCCGGCTGTACCCGTGAATGTGCCGAAGCCCAAAGCAAGGATGTAGGTATTATTGCCACTGAAAAAGGCTGGAATCTCTATGTGTGCGGTAACGGCGGCATGAAACCTCGTCATGCCGATTTACTGGCCACTGACCTTGATACACAAACCCTGATTACCTATATCGACCGCTTCCTGATGTTTTATGTACGCACTGCTGACCGCTTACAACGCACATCCACCTGGCTGGATAATCTCGAAGGTGGACTGCACTATCTGCGTGAAGTCGTTATTGAAAACAAACTGGGAATTTGCGCTGAACTTGAGCATGACATGCAGCATGTGGTTGATACGTATCAATGCGAATGGAAAACAGCCATTGAAACACCTGCCATTGCCAGACGCTTTACGCATTTTATCAACAGCGACAAAGGCGATGACAATATTATGTTTATTCGTGAACGCGAACAGATTCGTCCTGCAGAAAAAACAGCTCCACAACTTATCGCTTCAGTGAAATAAGGGGAACATCATGTCCATAAAAACTATTTGCAATATCGATGATATCGTACCTAACACCGGTGTTTGTGCGCTGATAGACAATGAACAGGTGGCTATTTTCAGGGTTAGCATTAAAAATAATGATGTTGTATATGCGATCTCCAATTTTGATCCTTTCAGCAATGCGAATGTCTTGTCTCGTGGCATTATCGGCTGCAAGAATAATATCGTTACTGTTGCCTCTCCCATTTATAAACATTTATTTTCCCTGCAAAACGGTCAATGCCTCGATGACGATTCAGTACAGCTGAAAACCTGGAATGTACAACTACAGGGCAATTCAGTGGTGCTTGCATCTTCAACAACGCATTAACAATTCGCAAGCACTGACAAGAGACATCTGCATGTTATTTGGTCGTAATAAAAAGAATCCGATCATCATCAATAACAAAGGTACCGTAGAATGGAAATACGCCACTTGCGGTTATTGTTCTGTGGGCTGTTCGATTGAAATCGGCATCAATGCCAATGGCAAACCTGTTACAACACGCGGCGTTGGTGGTGCGGATGTCAATCGTGGAAAATTATGCATCAAGGGTTTAACCGAAGCTGCCATTTTTGATTCGATTGGCCGTGGCACTTCACCAAAAATTCGCAAAACCATTGAAGATCCTTATAACGTCACCGATTGGGATACGGCGTTAGATACTGTCGCTTCTGAATTCAAGCGCATTCAGGAAAAATATGGGCGCGACAGTATTGGCATTGTATCCACAGGCCAGATTTTTACTGAAGAATTTTATACATTGGGAAAACTGGTTCGCGGACTGATTGGCACTAATCATTACGATGGCAATACCACATTATGCATGGCATCAGCAGTTTCTGGCTATAAACGCTCCTTTGGTTCTGATGGACCTCCCGGCTGTTATGATGATTTTGAACATACGGGATGTCTGCTGGCATTTGGCTCCAATTTACCTGAACAACACCCGATTATTTACTGGCGCTTGAAAGAAGCACTGGAAAAACGTCATTTCCCCGTGATTGTGATTGATCCACGCAAAACCATGATGGGGCAAATGGCGGATTATTATTTGCCTATCACCCCTGGCACTGATCTTGTCCTGTTAAACGCCTTTGCACATGTCATTCTCGATGAAGGTTTGCAAGACCAAACCTATATTGATGCACATACCAATGGCTTTAACGAACTCAGTGAGCTTGTTAAACAATATGACCCTGAAACTGCTTCTGTTATCTGTGGCATTGACGCTAACACTATCCGCAGTGTGGCACGTATTTATGCAAAAGCCGACAGCGCCATGAGTATCTGGACCATGGGCATCAACCAAAGCACACACGGCTCCGATGGTGTGTCTGCTATTAATAACCTAAACCTGATTACGGGTAATATTGGCAAACCCGGTGGCACCAGCTTATCCATCACTGGCCAATGCAATGCAATGGGCACTCGCGAATGGTCATCCTGTTCCGGTTTGCCTGGCTATCGTGCACTGGAAAATCCTGCTCACCGCAAGGAAGTGGCGCAATTCTGGAATGTCGATGAAAAATTTTTCCCCGAAAAAATGGGCTTGAAAGAAACCGATATATTCCCGGCGATAGAAACTGGCCAGATCAAAGCGTTATGGATTGTAGCTACAAACCCTCTTACTTCCATGGCAAACACTGCACGAATTCGCGAGAATTTTAAAAATGTCGAGTTCTGTGTAGTGCAGGATGCTTATGAAGATTGCGAAACCGCACAATATGCCCATGTGTTTTTACCGGGTGCAGTATGGGCTGAAAAAGAAGGCTGTTTCACCAATACCGAACGACGTATCAATATTACCCGCAAGGTGTGTGAAGCTCCAGGCAATGCCAAAGCCGATTTATGGATTTTCAATGAACTGGCCAAACGCTGGGACAACTACAGCAAGATGAGCTTTCCAAAAACAGCTTCTGGCGTATTTGATGAAATGAAATGGTTGTCGAAAAATGGCGACAGCGTGAATGGCCGTGAGCGCATGCTGGATATTTCCGGGCTCAGCCATGATAAAATCGAAAAACTGCGCGGCGTGCAATGGCCCTGCCGCGAAGGACAGGAAGAAGGTGATGCACGTTTATATACTGATGGTGTTTTCCAGTTCCCTGATGGTAAAGCCAAACTGTTAGCCCTGCCCTTTATTGACAATAATGAACGACCTGATACCGAATACCCATTTTGGCTGAATTCCGGCCGGGTGGTTGAGCATTTCCATACCCGCACCAAAACTGGCAAGGTAGGCAATTGCAATAAATTCAGCCCGATGCCGTATATGGAAATGAATCCTGTTGCTGCGGAAAAACTCGGCATCAAACACATGGAATATGTAAAATTGCACAGTCGTCGCGGTGATGCCGTAGTGATGGTACAACTCACCCAGCGCCTGCCTGAAAATATGGTGTTTATCCCGTTTCATTTTTATAACTGTATCAATCGCCTGAGCCTGGGCTTGCTTGATCCTTATTCACGCCAACCAGCGTTCAAGCAATCCGCTGTACGCATTGAAAAAACTGATCAGGCCGAAGCCGCCAAAACCAATAGTAAAGCGAGGGCTTTTTAAATGTTTGAAGTACGCCAGGATGAACCTGGTTATGCCAAATTATGGGATCCTGTCAGCGCTGACTTAAACCGTTATGGCGATCAGATTGTTTTGACCCCGCAAGGTGCAATCCCTGTCAGCCTGCGCATTAATCATGAAGATGCCATTGGCACCAATCCGAACCGCAATAAACAACATGGCTTTCATTTTACTGCTGACAACTGCATTGGCTGCCATGCCTGTGAATCGGCATGCAGTGAAAAAAATGATTTACCGGCCCATATTGCGTTTCGTTCAGTAGGTTACGTAGAAGGCGGAACTTTTCCTGATTATACCCGCATGAATATTTCAATGGCATGTAACCACTGTGATGATCCTGTTTGCCTGAAAGGTTGCCCGACCCGCGCCTATACCAAACATGCTGAATATGGCGCGGTGATACAGGATCCTGACATCTGTTTTGGATGTGGTTATTGCACCTGGGTGTGCCCGTACAATGCACCTCAACTGGATCCGGTAAAAGGCCAGGTTGAAAAATGCAATATGTGTGTAGACCGTCTGGAAGTAGGCCTGAAACCGGCCTGTGTTTCTGCCTGCGTGGGCAATGCCCTGGATTTTGGCGTCATTGAAAATACACCTGAAGGACGTGATGAAATTGCCACCACTATTCCGGGATTTCCTTCCCCGGATATTACCCATCCGAACATTCGCTTCCAGTTAAGCAAAAACATGCCTGACGAAGTGACCCGCACAGATGCTACTCCCATCAAATACCGGAAAGATGAAAACGGTATATTCAGGAGTGTCGTTGACCAGAAACAGGGCAAAACCCGGCACTGGAACCTGAATCGCCTTTCTTCACGCGAAAATCCATTGGTCATGTTTACACTTGCAGTACAGGCGGCACTGGGTATCTTTGCTATTCTCACTCTAGGTAACTGGTTAGGCATATCAGCTATCAGCACCATTACTGAAAGCATTGTCTATTTACCACTGGTACTAATCAGCCTTGCATTAACCGCTTTTGGATTACTGATGTCAGTTACCCATTTGGGTAAACCCTGGCGTTTTTATCGTGGTTATAACAACTGGCGGCATAGCCCGGTTTGTCGCGAAGGACTTGGTATTACGTTCTTCCTGATCTTTGCGGGTTTGCATTTCCTGGTAGAAATTCCTGCACAGCAATGGCTTCAACCATTTTTTTCTCCTTATATCTCATTCCCTGATGCATTGATGACAACTATGAATACCATGAGCCATATTTTTGCTTTTTTCGCTTTGTTTGCCGGTGGCATAGGTCTTTACTATATGTATCGTTGTTATCGTATCAAGGCTCGTCCGTTCTGGGATCACGCCAGCACTGGCACTCACTTTACTGGAAACACTCTTAGCCTTGGCAGCTTTATTGTAGCGTTAGGATCTGTTTTACTATGCTTGTTGGTCAGCAATGACATTACTTCACTACTCGTACCATTCGCCATCATCATGCTTATCGGTATTTTTATTGAGGCCTGTGGCCTGGCCTTGCAAGCAAAAGCACTGAATGTTGCACAACATGAAGGTGCGGCATCGCATTACATACAAACCACAACATTTGGCAAAACCTATTATGCCAGGAATAGCCTGTTGGCAATCAACAGCTTGCTGGCCATATTGATTGCAATCAATATCAGTTCTACCTTATCCATTGTGGCTTTTGCCTTACTATCAGCGGGTATCATTGCCTCGGCAATATTGGGTCGCACCTTGTTTTATGTTCTAGTGATTCCAACTACCATGCCGGGTGCTTTCTTCTGGAAGAACAAAGCGTTTGAAGATCATGCCCGCGACATTGGCCTGGATCACAACCCTAATTCCGGAGTTGTGCCATTACGCCACTAACCCTGGCGAATGATTATCGAAATGGCTATAAAAAATCGTCGTCATTATTCAGTTTGATGCTTACCGACCATGATTTTAGTTTTTTCGATGAGGAAAACGTGTTTTTTCATTAAATATAACCAAAAAACAGCTTATTTTGTTTAAAAAACGAGCGACCGCGTATTACTTTTGCTATAATCCAAACCGCTTATGTCCTAAACCAAATGGTTAAATACAGCAAGCAACGCTTTACGATCCAAAACTTGGTAGTCAGGCGCTAAACGAAAATCGCCGACGCTAAGTTGGTTTAATAAATGCTAGCAATAGCAGAAACAAAAGAAAGAGAGATTAGAAGTATGTCCAATCAAGTTACTGGAACTGTTAAATGGTTCAATGATGAAAAAGGCTTTGGTTTTATCGCACAAGAAGGCGGCAAAGATGTTTTTGTTCACTTCAGCGCTATTCAAGGCAATGGTAGAAAAACTTTAACAGAAGGCCAACAAGTGACTATGACTGTTACTGCCGGTCAAAAAGGTCCACAAGCAGAAAACGTTCATCCTCAATAAGGTTGACGCAAGTATTCTTCCAAAGGGCAGCTCAGGCTGCCCTTTTTTATATCCACAATCTAACAATCCAATAATGTCTTATATTTAAATGCTGGCTTTACCTGACTCGAGAGTTAAACCATCAATCAACAAGCGCAACCCGTTTTGCATTAAATCGTCAGACATGGCTTTGGCAATATCTGGCAAAGCTGCTGCGACATCAGGGTAGGCTTGCGGATCCAGTTCACTTAACGGGTTCTGTATGTCTGCCATATAGCTGAATGCACTGCGCATAGTGGCCGCTCCAATCAAATTCTGTAACAAGCCAAAAAATCCCCGAGCGGCCTGTTCACGGGTAAATCCTGCGCGATGCATGGTGGCAAGATAACTGTCCATGACCGCCAGAGCACCGGGCTTGAGTTGTAAACGGCCGAACAGCGGAATCCAGGAAGGCGCAACACACAAGGCCTGGTACATGGCAGTGCCAACATGATGTAACCACGTTTGCCAGTTTACCGTTTGAACGGGCAAGACATCGGCTCGCACAATAAAGAGATCCAACATCGCTGCCAGTAAGGCTTCCTTATCACTGAAATGCCGATAAATGGCCATCGGGGTAACGCCTAATTCAGTCGCAATCTTGCGAATGGAAACTTCATCGACTGACGTTTTTGCGGCTACCGCCAAACCGCACTCGGCAATCAACTGAGAAGTTAAAACAGTATTTCTGGCATCTTTACTGGGCATAATGGTTTTTTCCTGATGGATATTGCGCTATCTTAAATTTATTTGATGTTTAAGTATACATCGTATACATTATATGTGTACAGTGTATACAATAATTAAGAAGCCTCGGGGTAAATCACATGAACTCATCCGCGTATCACCTAAGAAGATTAATAATTTCATATAGTTATGAATTTTTACTGAAACTCATCTCGTGGGCTTTGCGCATAAAAAAGCATAATTTGCTGATCCTGTTTTTTGCTATCAGCTGCCTCGGTTGCGGAATTGCCTTTGCCTTTTGGCCAGTACCGATGGCTGCCCTGTTTGATTTTCAATCACTCAGCCTAATAGCCGAAACCGATATCCGGGCTTATTACGGCACCTTCCTTATTGCCATGGGTATCGCCCTCGCCTGGCTGGCAGCCGATGATAGCCAGGCTCGCACTGCTTTTTTGATTATTGCTGCTTTCAGCCTCGGCTCCGCTGCAGGCAGGGCGTTAGGTTTCCTGCATGGCGCACCGGTATTGAGTATCCATGGATTCTTGATTACCACGGAAATCTTTATTGGCAGTATTGCATTTTACACCTGGCGAAAACGCGCCCATCCCAAAACCAAAGCTCAGGTGTTGCCGGTACTTAACCCCAAAACACCGGAAGATTTCCAGCCTTTATCGCAAGAAAACTTTAGTAACCCTTATGAATACTACCGCATGTTACGCGATCACTATCCAGTGTATAAAATGCCGCAAACCGGTTTTTATATGATCTCGCGTTACGAGGATATTTGCGCGCTGAGCCTGAATACCCATGTGTTCTCCTCAAAACTGATGGAAATCCTGGTACGTGGAAAACCCAAACCCGCTACCCAGACCTCAAAAACTCCAGTAGAGTTGTTAGGCGCATGGGGTGTTGTGCCGGTTGATGTTCTGGCACTTCAAGACCAGCCGGTTCATACCACTGAGCGCAAGGTGGGACATGCCGGTTTCAATGCCCGATTTGTAAAATCGCTGGAAAGTGAAGTCACCGGCTTGTGCCAGGAAATGATGGATGAATTCCTGCCACGCGGGAATGTTGAGTTCATCCAGGACTTTGCCTGGCGTTTACCGATGCGCTTGATTATTCGCTTGCTCGGATTCCCCGAAAGTGATTTTGAACAAATAAAACTGTGGTGTATGGATGGCATTCGTTCGTTATCAGGTACTGCTACAGTGGCGGAATTAATTTCTATTGGCGCTACCAATGGGCCATTTATGCGTTATTTATGGAAACATTACCTGATGGCGCGTAAAAATCCGCAAGAGAATTTTACCGGTATGTTGATACGTATGGTCGATGAACCACCCCATACCCTGAATGATCAACAGGCTGTTGCCATCATTTTACAATTGCTGATTGCCGGCAGTGATTCTTCTGCCAGCTCAATGGGCAATGCCATTCGTCTGTTGGCACAACATCCGGAGATTGAGGCGGAGCTGCGTCAAAATCCTGAACGTATCCCTGATTTTATTGAAGAGGTTTTTCGTTGTGAATCAGCTTTCCAGGGCCATTTCCGCGTAACTACCGAAACCACCGAGTTGCATGGCGTCACTATTCCAGCGAATTCCCGCGTCTTTTTAATGTGGGCTTCTGGTAACCGTGATGAACGCTTTTGGGATAATCCCGATGAATTCAAAATGAACCGTAGCAATGGTAAAAAACACCTCACCTTTGGCCACGGCATTCACGCCTGCCTGGGCAGGGAATTGGCTCGCATGGAAATCCGTATTGTTATCCGGGAACTACTGGCACGCACCAAACGCATTGTTATTGTTGGTGAAACGCCGTTTGTGGCGAGCATCTTCGCCCGGACCCTGGTGCGCCTGCCTTTGGCGTTTGAATTGGCAGAGGATTCGAATAATACCGTGTCATCCGGCGAAACTGAAAAGCATCAAAATAATGCGAGTGAATTACAAATACCAGAGAGTGATACTACAAAAGCCGAGCATGGTTCAGCCAGTATCAGCCAATGCCCATTTGCTACTGCAAGCATGCGTTGAAACGCTGGAAAAATTGCGCAGGCGTAAAACCTTGCTCTAACACTTGTTGTAATAATTGTATCAATGGCAATGCAAGGCCCTTGTTCTCTGCAATGGCCTGCATCACACGCAGGGTATTAACACCTTCTGGTAATACCCCTGCTTCAACTTCTACCTGATGCAGGCTCAAACCTTCACCGAGTAATTTTCCGGCGGTGAAATTATGGCTTTTATCGCTGAGCGATGTAGCCAATAAATCCCCCAAGCCGGATAAATGATAAAAACTGTCTGCCTCAGCACCCATTGCACAACCGATCAAGCACATTTCCTTTAATGCCTGGGTGAAATAGGCACCGACAAAATTCCGGCCTGGTCTATTGATGGAGGAAGCAAAACCCATACCGACCGCATAGGCATTTTTGAAAATACCACCCAGTTCCACACCCGTCACATCCGTTGAAGGCAATACCGAAAAAAAGGCATTATCCATAACACTTTTAATCAGCAGTGGTAATGTATTATCACTGGATGCAGCGACAACCGCTGTGTTCATTCCGCGCACAAACTCATTCGCCAATGATGGCCCGCACAACATAGCCATGCGATGCTGCGGGAATACCTCTGCCAATAATTGCATGGCCGTTTTATGGCTGATGCTATTAAAACCCTTGGACATATTCACTATGGGTATTGCTTGCGGAAGCTGTTTGGCAACCGGTTCCAACACCGGGAGGATGAACCTGGTGGGCAAACAATTAATCAACATTTCGCCAAAACTAAAAATCATGGAAATATCGTTAGTCGCCTGTATCGACGGATGTAATTCTATATCAGGCAAGTAGCGTGAATTACGGTGCAGGGAGTTCACTTCGTTCACAACAGCTAAATCATGTTCCCATACCATCACCTGATGCCCGTTGCTGGCCAATAATTGCGCCACACCAGAACCCAGGTTGCCCAAACTTAAAATGGCTATTTTCATCCAGCAAACCTCAACGATATTTATAAACATACTATTCGCTTTTGAATACATTTAAAATCTGATCGGTAAATTCGCTTTTATCGATGAACAAACTGTTATCTGCATTGACCTTGCCAGCACTCTCACTTAATCTGCGTCCAGAATTTATCCCGCACAGGTGAAGCATGTCTGATTACCAAACCCTTGAATTTTTCATCGATAATCAAGTAGCCGTCATCAAGTTAAATCGGCCAACAAGCGCTAATGGCATCAGTATGTTAATGGCAAAAGAGTTGTTGCAAGTGGCCATACTCTGCGATGAAAACAAAGATATCCGCGCTGCTCTACTTACAGGGAATGGAAAAATGTTCAGTGCAGGCGGAGATTTGAAAGACTTTGCTGCTTTTGGCGAGAATATTTCCGACAAAATAAAAGAATTAATGGAGTACTTGCATGCCAGTGTTTCACGTTTTGCACGAATGGAAATTCCGCTGGTAATTGCGGTTCATGGTATGGCGGCAGGTGCCGGTTTTAGCCTCGCCCGCATTGGGGATATTGTTTATGCCGCACAGTCCGCACAGTTTTTAATGGCCTATACTGCCATTGGCTTATCCCCTGATGGTGGCTCATCGTTTTTCCTCCCCAGATTAATTGGTATCCGTCGTACACAGGAATTAATGCTGACTAATCGCCGTTTAAGCGCTGATGAAGCCCTGGACTGGGGCATTGTGACTAAAGTAGTTGCCGATGATGAAATCTACGCATCAGCGTTAAAAACTGCCCATGAACTCGCGCAAGGCCCGACTGTGGCTTATGCACAGGTTAAAAAATTATTACTCAGCACCACGGAGAAAAGCCTGGAGACACAAATGGAACTGGAAGCTGACAGCATGAACGCCATGACAAATACTGTGGATGGTAAAAATGGGATACAAGCCTTTTTGGCAAAGCAGAAACCAGGGTTTAAAGGTAAGTAATTTTCTCAAGCCCGCTAACATTCAACTTAAGAAAATCTTCTTTTCTACTGTATAATTGCCTGCTATTTTCATCCTTACATAACAATTTGAAGACTTTCTGATGGATAAAACATACAGCCCCAACGCCATTGAATCCGCCATTTACAAAAACTGGGAAGATAAAGGCTATTTTCGTCCCAGTGGCAAAGGTGAATCCTATTGCGTCATGATCCCGCCACCGAACGTTACCGGCAGCCTGCATATGGGACATGGCTTTCAGCATACATTGCAGGATGCCTTGATTCGTCATGCCCGCATGCAAGGCAAAAATACCTTGTGGCAAGTGGGAACAGATCATGCCGGTATCGCCACACAAATGGTGGTGGAACGCAAATTGGCGGCCGAAGGATTACCGGGTCGCGCCGAACTCGGCCGTGAATCTTTTATCGACAAAGTGTGGGAATGGAAGGAGCAATCCGGCGGTACGATTACCCGGCAAATGCGCCGTTTGGGTAATTCTGTAGATTGGGATACCGAACGCTTTACCATGGATGATGGATTTTACCATGCAGTGCAAGCAGCTTTTATCAAGCTCTATCATGAAGGCTTGATTTATCGCGGCAAGCGCCTGGTGAACTGGGACCCGAAACTGCACACTGCCATTTCTGACCTTGAAGTGGAAAGCACCGATGAAAAAGGCCATATGTGGAAGTTCCGTTATCCACTGGCAGATGGTGCCACTACCGCTGATGGCAAAGATTATCTGGTGGTTGCCACTACACGCCCTGAAACGATGTTAGGTGATACTGCTGTTGCCGTTAACCCTGATGATGATCGTTATAAAAACCTGATCGGCAAATTCATTATCTTGCCTTTGGTCGGCCGTCGCATCCCTGTTGTGGGTGATGCGTATGTCGATAAAGACTTTGGTACCGGCTGTGTAAAAACCACACCGGCCCATGATTTTAATGACTATGAAATCGGCAAGCGCCACCAATTGCCCATGATCAATATTTTCAACAAGGATGCTGCTGTCCTTGCTGAAGCAGAAACCTACAATAGTGATGGCACTGAATCCGACACTACTGATAAAACGCTACCTGCAGCTTATGCCGGACTGGATCGTTATAAGGCTCGCACCGCTATCGTTGCTGATCTCGAAAAAGTCGGCTTACTGGAAAGTGTGGATGATCATGCATTGAAAGTTCCGCGTGGTGACCGTTCCGGCCTAGTGATAGAGCCAATGCTGACCGACCAATGGTTTGTGGATGCCAAAACCCTGGCAAAACCTGCCATTGCTGCTGTGGAAAATGGCGACATTGAGTTTGTGCCCAAACAATATGAAAACATGTATTTCAGCTGGATGCGCGATATCCAGGATTGGTGTATTTCCCGCCAGTTGTGGTGGGGTCATCGCATTCCCGCCTGGTACGATGCTAACGGCAATGTTTATGTCGGCAAGAATGAAGTGGCTGTTCGCCTTCATCATAATCTGGATGATGATATTGTTTTAACCCAGGATAACGACGTACTGGACACCTGGTTCAGCTCTGCCTTATGGTCCTTTGGCACTTTAGGCTGGCCTGATGACGATAGCCGCCTGAAAGTTTTTCATCCAACCGATGTACTTGTAACCGGTTTTGACATCATTTTCTTCTGGGTGGCGCGCATGATCATGATGACCATGCACCTGATAAAAGATGAAAACGGCAAACCGCAGGTGCCGTTCAAAACTGTGTATGTAACCGGCTTGATTCGTGATGAATCTGGGCAAAAAATGTCAAAATCCAAAGGTAATGTGTTAGACCCACTGGATATGATTGATGGCATCAGTCTCGCCGACTTAATGGAAAAACGTACCGGTAATATGATGCAACCACAACTGGCTGAAAAAATTGGCAAACGTACACAAAAGGAATTTCCTGAAGGTATCAGTGAACACGGCACTGACGCCCTGCGTTTTACACTGGCTGCACTAGCTTCTACCGGTCGCGATATCAACTGGGACATGAAACGCCTGGAAGGTTACCGTAACTTCTGTAACAAGATCTGGAATGCGGCGCGTTATGTACTGGCGAATACCGAGGAGCATGATTGCGGACAGGATGGCAGCGAAGATTATGAACTTTCTGTCGCTGATGAATGGATCATCAGCCGTTTGCAGCGTTGCGAACTGGCAGTGAGCGAAGCTTTCAACCATTATCGTTTCGACCAGGTTAGCCAGGCGCTGTACGAGTTTGTCTGGAATGAATATTGCGACTGGTATATCGAACTTTCCAAGCCGGTATTCTGGGATAAAAACTCATCGCCTACCGCCCTGAAAGGCACACGTCGCACTTTGATTCGTGTGTTAGAAACCATTTTGCGTCTGGCGCACCCCATCATGCCGTATATCACTGAAGAAATCTGGCAGCGCATTAAACCACTGGCAGGAAAAACTGGCGCAACGATTATGCTCGAAACCTATCCTGTCGCTGATACCGGCCGCATTAATGAACAGGCTGAAGCAAGTATTGCCTGGGTACAAAGCATTATCCTTGGCGTGCGCAATATTCGCGGCGAAATGAATATTTCCCCTGCCATTGCATTGCCGGTTTACCTGCAACAAGGCAATGACAGTGATAAACAACGCTTGCACGATAATGAACAATACCTGAAAAAACTGGCCAAACTGGAAAGTATTACCTGGCTGAATGTCACTGATGAAGCACCTCTTTCTGCCACCCAGCTGGTTGGCAATATGAAAGTGTTAGTGCCAATGGCAGGCTTTATCAATAAGGATGCTGAAATAGCGCGATTGACTAAAGAGATTGAAAAACTCGGCAAGGAAATCACCAAGATAACTGACAAACTCTCTAATGAAAAATTTGTCAGTAATGCACCCGTAGAAGTTGTGACCAAAGAGCGTGAACGTATAGCAGATTTTACAGCGGCAATAAATAACCTGCAGGAACAACTCCAGAAAATAGCCGCCATATGATTTGCAGACTGCGGTTTCATTAACTCAGGATCCAAGTCACATTACGGGAACTTATATGACATGAAAAAAATTCCGAAACGCTTCTTCCCTGTTGTTTTTGCATTTTTCATGGCGAGCATGATGGCATTTATTATGTCTGGTGTATTGACTGCCATTAATACAGGCATTGATGGGAATTATTTTTCGCGTTGGTTTCATGCTTTTCTGGGAGGTTTTTCAGTCGCCTTCCCAGTGGCATACTTTATTGCTCCCAAGGCACGCAGACTTGCAGAAATCGTTATAGAAGATTAAACCTATTGACTGCAAAGATAAATATCGTACCTGACAGATTTTCCCTTTACCTGATAATCGGGTACTTTTTCTGCTAGCAGTGGCGCCAGTTTAGGTCGTTTAACTACCACTCTTTTAAGTGCTTTTTTAAGTGCCAACACCAGCAATTCACTTTCCTGTTCATGGTAACAACCAACGATATCATGAAAATATTGCATGGCTTTTTTTACCTTGGCCGATTTTTGCCGTTCGGGGAACATGGGATCAAGATAGATAACGTCAACTTCAGCAGTGCCTGCTGCGAGATATGCCAACGCGTCTTGCCTTGGCATTAGATGTAATTTTTCCCTGACAATAAATCCAGTCTCGGCATCCAGTTTTTCTGCTCTGGTTATGCCATCTGACAACAATGCATAAACCAATGGATTATTTTCAACCAACGTGACATCACAACCTAGACTGGCGAGAATAAAGGCATCGCCACCCAACCCTGCAGTAACATCAAGAATACGTGGTCGATAACCTGCCTTACAACCTGCCGCTTTTGCTATATCTTGGCGAATACCGGAAGTAGATCGTCTTTTTTCAATTGTTGAAGAATCAAAGTCCACACACAATGCACCACCTCTTGATTTATTGGATGGCGCTAATTGCAAAGTACCTTCGTTAAAACTGAGCACGTAATCGTAGCGTGAAAAATCTTGATGGGCGGAAATTAACGGAATTTGCAATTCACTGGCGAGATGACTTATATATGCTGAAAAAGTATCTTCTGTATCAATACACGCCAGATGCATTTTAGATAAAAGCTAAACCAACAATCCCATTCAACTGGTTATGCCTGACTACCATAGGAATAGGTGTAGCATTGAGTGTACCTTTATGGCGCTTGATAATGACATCAACAACAGTACCTATTGGCGGACTGATGTTGTTGCCCATATCCACAGAAATTCCACCATCAGACAAATCACGCGCTTTTACCGTAATTGTGCCAAAGCTCGGATGGGATATAAGCACTATCGCATCCGATGATGTACGCAGGGCTCGGCGATTTTCAAGGGTCAAAGCTAACTCCTTATTTTATATATTGTTGAAGCCTAACCGATGCATTGTCATTTGAATAGTGAAAGCTGTTTAATGCTGTAATTTACCATTTTCACCAAGCTCAAGAATCAGTAAAATACTCTTTTACAACTAATCGAATCGACGGATACCCATGACAACAAAACGCGTATTTGTTATTAAAAATCAACACAATCAATATCTGGACAAGCACTCAGACTGGCTTTCTGGCAAAGATAGCCATGTTTTATTCCGCGCAGATCATCATGATCAAGCGTTAAATACACTGCTTGAGACCAACTCGAAAGATATCACTTTAAGGGGTCGGATCATTGAAGTGGAAGCTGACGAGAAAAAAAATCCGATAGTCGACGTCAGCGAAGATGCACTAGCACTCGATAAATCCAATTCTGTCATTGTTGAAGATATTATTGAATCGCCAGAAAATGACGATGCGCTGGATGAAGATATAGACATCGTAATGTCTGAGCCTGAAGAAACCACCGATGAAATTGATGATTAAACGGGTCATTATCTAGAAATAATTCGAACTATGTCTACATAACTGGTGATCAGACCGTCAACCAACCAAACCCTTCATCCTGAGTTGCATATAAAACGCTGTTTATATTGCTCTCAAAGAGCGTGAAGTGCTTTTTCATAATATCAACACAATTATTTTGTTGACTCATATGCCCTAACACCAGTGTTGATAGTTGGCCTTTCAATTCAAGACTCTGAAGAAACTGTTCAGCCTGAACATTACTCAAATGCCCCCAATCACTGGAAACGCGTTGTTTTAAACTGGGGGGATAGTTACCCGCCCATAACATATCCAAATCATGATTGGCTTCCAGTAACAACGCATTGCATGCACTAAAAGCGCGATGCACATGAGGTGAAATCGACCCCAAATCTGTCATCACACCTAATATTTTATTTTCTGCCTCAAATATAAACTGGCAGGGTTCATTGGCATCATGGGGAACGGCCACTGGGTTAATACTGACATCGCCAATCTGGAACAACCTGTCAAGTTCAATCCAGTGAATATCGGCGCACTCGTCTAGCTTACCTGTTCTGGCAGTACCACGAGTTGCATATACCGGTATATTAAAACGTCGTGCGAGACTGCTCACACCACTGATATGGTCAAAATGTTCATGAGTGACCAAAATTGCAGAAACATCCTGAATGGCACAATCATTTTCTGCCAGTCGTTTCAGGGTATGTTTCAAACCAAAACCACAATCAACCATTAAGGTGGTATTTTTGTGATTAATCAGTGTCGAATTACCTTTACTGCCACTACCTAAACAACAGAATTGCACTAATACAGACGCTCTTTTAAAAGTAATAACACATAATTTTGTTCTTTTCTAATTTCGTCACTATCCTGCTCTTCAATATCTAACGCTTTTATAGAAACTCGCGACTGATCATCATCACCCGTCAACTGGAACTGGTAATGTTCACCGGCATATTTTATTTCTTCATCATAAGGTTTCGGCTTTACACCAAAAAAACGGAGAAAGCCTCCTGGTTGATCATCTTGTGACAAGGGCGGTGTATATTGCACAATAAATTGTTTATTTTCTGGATCAGTTTTTTGCAGGGTAAAATTGGCCTTTATAAGACTTTGCTGAAGTGTAAGCCAGGCTCGAGACTGATTAACCATCAATACCAGAATTTTACCGCCAGATTCATCATGTTCGATATTTATTTTTTTCTGTGTACTGATACCTTGTGCTGCAAATGAATAAGACGGTTTATCAGATACATTTGCAAAAAATTGCGCAAGCTGATCAATCATTGCCTGTTCTTTTTGAGCATCCGTGGAAACCTCAGGCCAAAAAGCGGGTGATGATGCAGGACTATTTAAAAAACGAACAGCAATTTCAGATGTATTCCGCTGAAATCCCTGTTCAATATGAAAACGAAACAACCCATCATTAGACTTTGCTTCGATCATTCCAGCTGCGCCATTTTCTACCGTTAATACCAAACCTTGCTGGGATATAAATTCTTTTAACCGCGGCCAGACCTGACTAGCAGATGCTTGCATCAAGACCCACTGGGATTTTTCAATTTTTTGAATTTTTACTACAGCTTCGGTATTAACTACACCTACAGGTAATGGAAACTCATTAATCATTTCCCCATCACTGAACGGGCTCATCGGTGGTACTGGATAAAAGTCGACAATCGCCTGATCATCAAGATTCTCAGGCACTTCTATACGAGGCAAAGCTTCAGATTTACGATAATCTTTTTTGCGATCCCTGAAGATGCCATCTTCGCCCAGAAAAAAACTGCACGCACAAAGATTAACAATAAAAAGACATAACAGAACTTTCTTTAATACATTAGAAAATAAAAACATACTCAGGTTTCTTTTAAAGAGCACTGGCTGTTGCCAATGCTGCCTCTAAAATAGCATATTTATCACTATTTAAAGGTGTTAGAGGTAATCGAATACCTTCAGGGATCAAGCCCATGCGATGCAATGCCCATTTCACAGGAATAGGATTTGACTCACAGAACAAATTTTTATGTAAATCGAGCAAATGGGCATTTTTCTTGCGTGCTGCTTCAAAATCACCCGCCAATGCCAAGACACATATTTCAGACATCAATTTTGGAACAACATTCGCAGTAACAGAAATATTACCTTGGGCACCCACAGCCATTAAATCCAGAAATGACTCATCATCACCAGACAATAAAATAAAGTCACTAGCACATAAAGCCCGAATCTGTTTGCCGCGCTCAATATTTCCAGTCGCTTCTTTTACTCCAATGATGCCTTTAATTTTGGATAAGCGCGCAATGGTTTCTGGCAACATATCACAGGCTGTCCTACCCGGTACGTTATAAAGAATTTGAGGAATAGCTACGGCTTCCGCAATCGCTTTATGATGCAAAAAAAGGCCTTCCTGAGTGGGTTTGTTGTAATAAGGAGTAACCAGCAAACAGGCATCGGCCTTAACGCTTTTGGCCGCTGCTGTAAGTTCTATGGCTTCGCGAGTAGAATTAGCTCCAGTTCCTGCAATCACAGGAATTGCGCCATTAACTTGATCAACAATGCGACGAATTACTTCGCAATGCTCCTGAACATCTAACGTAGCTGATTCACCCGTGGTTCCCACAGCCACAATGCCATGTGTGCCTTCTTGCAGATGCCAATCAACAATATTATGCAAAGAACGCCAATCAATCTGTCCATCTGCAGACATTGGGGTAACCAACGCAACAATACTGCCATTTATCATCGATTTATCTCCGCACATAAAAACGGAATATTACAACTTGACTGTACTTCACTCAAGATAAATGGCGAATAACCGTTAAAAGCTGAAAGAAACGAAATTAAGAGATGTGCTACTAGACTTTGAAGTTAAAGAAACCAAAACGTTTCTTATCGGGAATAAATAATTTTTCTTTTACTTTAAGCAAATCGAGCGGATATTCTTCCTGTGGTAAATCACGAACGATGTAGACTAAAGGCAAGCTTAACCGTTTGGATTTGGGATCAAGGGTTTTGCGTTCCTGCGGAGCCAATGCTTCTTCCAGCAAATCTAGAGAACGCAAGTCTTCTATAGGTTTTTTCTGTTCATCAGTAGCAATAACAACTCGTGGACGTAAACGACGCTCTGCAGATTGCTCAACCACAATGGCGAGCTCCCCGGTGTTTAACTCCACTATCGAACCAGCAGGATAAATACCCAGTGATTGAATAAACTCAAGAACAATATCTTCCTGAAACAATGTATTACGATTGTCATACAAGCGATTAACGGCCGCAGAGGGCGCAATGGCATTTTTAATATCACGCGGGTTGGTCAATTCATCATAATAAGTGGCCAAACTGGCTATCACAGCCAACATAGGAATTTCATCACCCTTTAGATTACGCGGATAACCGGAACCATCATAATACTCACGGTGTGCACCAATAACCGGGAATATCTTGGGGTTTACACCATTGATTTGCTTGATCAACTGCAAGGTCATTGCCACATGTTTGCGGTAAATAACACGCTGTGCTGAATTAAGCTCACGCTCATCTTTACTGAGAATATCTTCGGGCAACCGGGTTTTACCCACGTCTTTCATTAAACAGGCCTGGGTTAACACTTCCATATCATAACGGCGCAAGCCAATGTGACGACCAAGAAGTGCAGCCCAAATCGAACAGCGAATTGAATGATGATGCAGATAATCATCCGATAAACGCACACGGGTTAACCATGCCAAAACATCAGGATTTCGTATTACGCTACTAACAATGTTACTTGCTACATCTTTGACGGGGGCTGGATCAAAAGCAACACCTTTGGTGATTTTGGAGGATACATTGGTTAATGCCTTGTCTAAATCAACATTCAGTTGCTGTGCCTCTTTGGCTTCTGATGTAAAACCTACAAATTCACGATAAGTATCATGTTTGACTTCAATGGGTGTAAATTTATATTTAGGCGGAGGGGCAACCTTGCGAGAGGTGCTATCAGGCTTAAGAATCTCATGCTTGATCGGTTCAAATGGATCAAGGCCTTTTTCATTATCAACAAAAACATGTTTGCAGTATTTTTTAAGTTCGGTAATTTCCGACTCATCACGCAGCATGAAGCCTTGTAACTTGAAAGGCGTTTCAAGCCATGGGCGATCGAGCTTGGATACATACATACCCACTGTCAGATCATCAACAGGAACTTTTAATTGAACTACTTCCATTCAATACAACTCAATCGAAGATTTTTATCAAACATAAAAATTGAATTTACAGATATTAATCAATGTTATAGCACAGATATTTAACAAGGCTATGATTTATTGACACATTACAAAATTATTATTGTTGTTTATCGCTTTGCTTAAGAAGAATACGCTGAATTCATAGTCAGCTTCAAGCACCTTTGTTACAATATCAAAAAATTTTGATATAGTTTTAAAGGAAATTTCATGCCCTCATTATTACCCAGCACCGCCATTTTAAAAAAATCACTGCAAGAACGTATCCTTATTATAGATGGCGCCATGGGTACCATGATCCAGCGATACCAATTACAGGATGCCGATTATCGCGGCGAACGTTTTGCCGATTATCCTGTCGATTTAAAAGGCAATAACGACTTGCTATCGCTGACACGCCCTGATGTTATCAAGGAAATCCATTCTGCCTATCTGGAAGTTGGCGCGGATATTATTGAAACCAATACCTTCAACTCAACCACTATCGCCCAGGCAGATTACGGCCTGGAATCACTGGTACGCGAACTGAACATTGCCTCTGCACGATTAGCCCGAGAAGCTGCCGATGAATTCACGGCAAAAAACCCGGATAAATACCGCTATGTTGCTGGTGTTTTAGGGCCAACTCCCCGCACAGCCTCTATTTCACCCGATGTGAACGATCCATCACAGCGTAATGTCAATTTTGACCAACTGGTCATTTCCTATACAGAAGCTACCAAAGCATTGATTGAAGGCGGCGTGGATATCATCCTGATCGAAACTATCTTCGATACCCTCAATGCCAAGGCGGCTATTTTTGCGGTGCAAGGTGTTTTTGCTGAACTCAATATTGAATTACCCATCATGATTTCCGTGACCTTTCCGGACATTAGCGGTCGTGTGCTTTCCGGTCAAAGCCCCGAAGCATTCTGGAATTCGATACAACATGCAAAACCCTTAATTGTAGGTAGCAACTGCGGTCGTGCCTTTCCCGAAATTCGGCCTTTCGTTGAAGAATTAGCCAATGCCGCAGATTGTTATTTTAGCGGTCACTTTAATGCCGGTTTGCCTAACGAGTTTGGTTTATACGATCAATCCCCTGCTATTTTAAGTTCTGAACTGGCTGATTTTGCTGAACAGGGATTTTTAAACCTGGTAGGTGGCTGCTGCGGAACAACACCTGCACACATACAAGCCATTGCCAAAGCCGTAGAAGGCAAAAAACCGCGAGTAATCCCCTCACTGGAAATTGCCTGTCGCCTTAGCGGACTGGAACCCTTTACTATCAACAAGGATTCACTGTTCGTTAACGTCGGCGAACGCTGTAATGTCACTGGCTCCGCACAATTCAAACGTTTAATTATCGAAGAAGATTACGATACCGCATTGCAAGTTGCCCGTGAGCAAGTAGAAAACGGCGCGCAGATTATCGACATTAACATGGATGAAGGTATGCTTGATTCCAAGGCAGCGATGGTGAAATTCTTGCACCTGATTGCCTCTGAACCGGAAATCAGTCGCGTACCCATCATGATTGATTCATCAAAATGGGACATTATCGAAGCTGGCCTTAAATGTGTGCAAGGCAAACCGGTAGTTAATTCCATCAGCCTGAAAGAAGGCGAAGCCGAGTTTATTGAACGCGCACATCTTTGCAAACGTTATGGTGCCGCGGTTGTCGTCATGGCTTTTGATGAACACGGTCAGGCTGATACCGAAAAGCGTAAAAATGACATCTGTAAACGCTCTTACGATATTCTTGTTCAGCAAGTAGGCTTTCAGCCACAGGATATTATTTTCGACCCTAATATTTTCGCTGTAGCCACCGGCATTGATGAGCACAACAACTATGCTGTAGATTTTATCAACAGCTGTAAATACATCAAACGCGAACTGCCACATGCCCTTATTTCTGGCGGTGTCAGTAACGTATCGTTCTCATTCCGCGGCAATAACCCGGTACGCGAAGCCATACATTCGGTATTCCTCTATCACGCCATAAAAAATGGCTTGAGCATGGGCATTGTTAATGCCTCGCAACTGGCAGTATATGATAATTTACCGACTGACCTGCGCAATGCGGTTGAAGATGTCATTTTAAACCGCCACGCACAGGCGACAGAAAACCTTCTGGAAATTGCTGAAAAATACCGCAACGACGGTGTAACAAAAAATTCAGTCACCGATCTTGAATGGCGCAACCTACCCGTTAAAGAACGCCTGACCCACGCACTGGTAAAAGGTATAACCACTTTTATTGTGGAGGATACCGAGGAAGCGCGCCAACAATTTAACCGCGCTATCGAAGTCATTGAAGGCCCATTGATGGATGGCATGAATGTCGTCGGCGATTTATTCGGAGCCGGCAAAATGTTTTTGCCTCAAGTAGTAAAAAGTGCACGCGTGATGAAACAGGCTGTTGCTTACTTGCTACCTTATATCGAAGCTGAAAAAACCGATAAATCCAAAAACAATGGCAAGATCTTAATGGCGACTGTTAAAGGTGATGTACACGATATCGGCAAAAATATCGTAGGTGTTGTACTGCAATGTAATAATTTTGAAGTGATTGACATGGGCGTTATGGTGTCGTGCGATGCCATCCTCAAAAAGGCCAAAGAGGAAAATGTTGACATCATTGGTTTAAGCGGCCTGATTACACCATCACTCGATGAAATGGTGCACGTAGCCAGTGAAATGCAACGGTTAGGTTTTAACATCCCATTGATGATTGGCGGCGCAACAACCTCCAAGGCACATACTGCCGTTAAAATAGAACCAAAATATTCTAACAATGCCGTTGTGTATGTCCCGGATGCATCACGTGCCGTATCCGTAGCCAGCAACCTGGTGAGCGATACCTTGCGTGATGCGTATGTAAAAGATATTCGTGATGAATATGTCACCGTGCGTGAGCGCACTGCTAACCGCCGCAATAAAAAAACCTCGGTCACTTATGAGCAGGCGGTTGCCAACAAACTGCAAATTGACTGGAGTAACTACACTCCGCCCAAACCGACATTTATCGGCACCAAAACTTTCCTCGATATCGATTTACAGGAACTGGTCGACACCATTGACTGGACCCCGTTTTTTATTTCATGGGAATTAGCCGGGAAATACCCTCGTATACTGGAAGATGCTGTGGTAGGCGAACAGGCCAAAGAACTGTTCCAGAATGCCCAGGACATGCTGAAACTGATCGTTGATAATAAATTATTAAAAGCCCATGCCGTTATCGGTTTTTGGCCTGCCAATCAAATAAATGAAGATGACATTGAACTCTATGATGAAAATGGCAAACCATTCACTACCCTACATCATTTACGCCAACAAGCAGAAAAACCCGACAACAAGCCACACCGATGCCTGGCTGACTTTATTGCACCTAAAGGCACTGTTACTGATTACATCGGCGGATTTGTAGTAACGGCCGGAATTAATGTTGACGAAGTAGCAAAAGCCTATGAAGCTCAACATGATGACTACAATGCCATTATGGTGAAAGCGCTTGCTGATCGCTTGGCAGAATCGTTAGCAGAATATATACATAAAAAAGTGCGGACGGAGGATTGGGGTTATATCGATAACGAAAATCTATCCAATGAAGACCTTATTCGCGAAGAGTACCGTGGTATTCGTCCGGCCCCCGGATATCCTGCCTGTCCGGACCACACAGAAAAACGTACTTTGTTTAAACTGTTAAATGTAGAAAAAGAAATTGGCGTAACCATTACCGAGCACTTCGCCATGCTGCCAACAGCTTCAGTGAGCGGCTGGTATTTTTCGCATCCTGACAGTAAATATTTTGCAGTGGGTAAAATTGATAAAGATCAATTACAGTCTTTTGCCAAACGCAAGGGAATGAGTATTCCCGAGGCAGAGAAATGGTTAAGCCCTAATTTAAGTTATGATGACTAAATTATTTTACGGATTTAAGATTTTTTGGGGAACCGCCAATGAATACATTAAGGGCAGATTTCAAACTGCCCTTAATGTCATTATTCTTTAACATCGACGTTAATACTTGCCGCCATTTCACCTAACCCCACATGCCGCACATCTTTACCTTTTACCAGATAAATAACATGTTCAGCTATATTGCGGGCATGATCACCTATACGCTCCAGTGAACGTAACGCCCAGATCACATCAAGAATTCGACGGATACTGCGCGGGTCTTCCATCATCACACTCATCATTTCGCGCAAGGCAGAGCCATACTCCAGATCCACTTTCTTGTCTTCCTGTGCAACCTTGACTGCCAGTTCAACATCCATACGGGCAAATGCATCCAGAGCATCATGAACCATCTTGCCAACATGTGCGCCCAAATGGCGAATTTCAACAAATCCACGGGTTTCATCACCACCTTCTGCCAAACCAATGGCATGCAAGGCAATCTTGCCAGATTCATCACCCATACGCTCAAGATCAGAGATAACACGCGTAATGGCCAATACCAATCTCAAATCGCTTGCAGCAGGATGGCGGCGAGCTAATATCCGCGCACACTCATCATCAATGGAGATTTCCATATCATTAACTTCTTTATCCTTCAAACGGACATTCTCTGCCTTCTCGACATTCAACTCGATCAGACTGGTCACAGCGTCACTGACCTGCCGCTCAACCAAACCGCCCATTTCCAGTGTGTGATTACGCACCTCATCCAATTCTTCGTTAAATTGACGAGAGATATGATCCTTGTAGATTTCATTGCCCATTTTCTTTTACCTTCAATTAACCGTAACGGCCAGTTATATAATCTTCTGTTTGTTTTTTCTCAGGATTGGTAAACAACTTGTCAGTATTCCCATATTCCACAAGATTACCCATAAACATAAATGCAGTATAGTCAGAAACACGTGCAGCCTGTTGCATATTATGTGTGACAATCACAATCGTGAATCGATCCTTCAATTCGTAAATCAATTCTTCAATTTTCAATGTCGATATAGGATCCAGGGCCGATGCTGGTTCATCCAATAACAATACTTCTGGCTCTACCGCAATGGTACGCGCAATAACCAGACGCTGTTGCTGACCACCTGACAATCCAAGTGCCGAATCATTCAGACGATCTTTGACTTCATCCCACAATGCAGCACCGCGTAAGGATTTTTCCACGACTTCATCTAATACACGCTTATTATTGATACCTTGAATCCGCAAACCATAAGCCACATTTTCGTAAATGGATTTAGGGAAAGGATTGGGTTTCTGGAATACCATGCCAATTCGACGTCGCAAGGTGGCCACATCAACCGTACGGTCAAATATATTATTTCCATCCAGACGAATTTGCCCTTCAATACGACAACCCTCAACCAGATCATTCATCCTGTTAAAACAACGCAACAATGTTGATTTACCACAACCACTAGGCCCGATAAACGCAGTTACACGTTGCTTGGGAATAAGCAAATTAACCGACATCAATGCCTGCTTTTGCCCATAAAAAAGATTGAGATTATCAACCTCCAGACAAATTTCCTCATTAGCCAAAACGTTAGCTGATGATTTACGTCCTAAAGCTGAAATGTCCATTGCATGGCTTTTTTTGTTAGATTCACTCATTATTAATGTTCCAATGATTTGTATTTTTCACGAAGATGGTTACGCAGGTTTACCGCCGAGAAATTGAGCAAGGCAATTACCATCACTAACAACAGCGCCGTGGCATAAACTAAAGGCCGTGCTGCTTCAATATTCGGGCTCTGGAAACCGACATCATAAATATGAAAACCCAGATGCATGAATTTCTGGTCGAGATGCACATAAGGGAAATTACCATCAATCGGCAACGATGGCGCAAGCTTTACTACACCAACCAACATCAGTGGAGCCACTTCACCGGCAGCTCGCGCTACCGCGAGAATGAGTCCGGTCATAATTGCAGGACTAGCCATAGGCAAAACTACCCGCCATAAAGTTTCTGCTTTAGTAGCGCCCAATGCCAAACTGCCCTCCCGAACTGCCCGCGGAATTCGTGATAACCCTTCTTCAGTAGCGACAATCACAACCGGCACTGTCAATAATGCCAATGTCAGGGATGCCCACAGCAAACCCGGTGTACCAAATGTTGGCGTCGGTAGAGCCTCAGGGAAAAACGCATGGTCAATATGTTCACCAATAAAATAAATAAAGAATCCCAAACCAAAAACACCATAGACAATCGAAGGCACACCGGCCAGATTATTCACTGCAATTCGGATAATACGTGTTATCCATCCCTGCGTAGCGTATTCACGCAAGTACACTGCCGCCACAACACCAAACGGCGTTACCATGATCGACATTAACAACACCATGGTAACGGTACCAAATATGGCAGGGAATATGCCACCTTCAGTATTCGCCTCACGAGGATCTTCAGTTAAAAATTCTCCCACTTTGGTAAAATAAAATGACAGCTTATCCCATATATTCATTACGTTAGGTCGATATAGACGAACCACCTTGGCCATGGGAATTTCCAATATTTGCCCGCTCATGGTTTGTGTCTGGATACTGTCACGATTAACGGCAATATATAAATCAGCCAATTTCGCTTGTAATGCTTCATATTGAGCTTTTTGTTCAGCTCGACCCGCTTCTATATCCACTTTGGCTAATTGCTTTACCTGTTCACTCGCTGAACTTAATGCCATTTTTTGTTCTTTCAGGCGCAAACGCTCCAATGCATAATTAATCTTGGCAATTTCCACTTTTTCGATTTTTAGAATATCTTTGTGTAAAGTTTGTGCTCGCAATAACCGCTGATCAAATTCTTTCCAGACTGCAGCTGTTTTCTCTGCCACAACAACATCGTGGGATTTAACTGCCAACAAACGGCCATAAAAATTTCCCCACTCATGTCGCTCAAGAACGATCATTTCTTCAGGGTATTGAATTTTCGACAATGATGCATCCAGGAACCAGCCGAAATCGGCACCCGTAGCATCACGATTCCCCAGTTTCATCAAAATCCTTTTATGCAGACTACCAGTCTCCGTCACCTTCATTCCCGAAGAAATTAATTGTTGCGCCGAAATTTCTTCACTATCTACCACTTCACCTATAACAGTAATAACAGTTTCAGAACCCGGCTCCTGATATTGCGCCTGGATAACATCTTTAGGCCAAAAATGTCCGAACCCGTTTATGGCCAAAATGGATAATAAACCAAGAACCGCAATAACGCTGACAGCGACAGCAGCAGCATTCACCCATATCCAGGGTTCGCCTCTTTTAAACCATGCCAATATTGTCGGTTTTTGTGCTTGCATATTTAGCTCCTTAGAGTGAACCGTATTTTTTACGCAAACGCTGACGAATCATCTCAGCCAACGTATTCAACACAAACGTAAATAAAAACAGTACGAAAGCTGCCAAAAACAACACGCGATAATGGGTACTGGCAACTTCTGCCTCAGGAATTTCTACCGCCAGATTTGCTGATAATGTCCTCATACCTTCAAAGATATTAACATCCATAATGGGCGTATTTCCTGTAGCCATTAATACAATCATAGTTTCCCCTACAGCACGACCAAAGCCAATCATCAAAGCCGAGAATATACCTGGACTTGCTGTTGGCAATACAACACCAACGAGCGTTTGCCATGGTGTAGCACCTAGAGCCAATGAACTGTAGGTTAAATGTTTGGGTACAGAAAATATGGCATCTTCTGAAATAGAGAAGATTGCCGGAATAACTGCAAAACCCATGGCAATACCAACAACCATGGCATTGCGCTGATCAAATGGGATGCCAACATCATTGCTTAACCAACCGCGCATATCACCCGAAAAAAACAGGGTTTCGATTCCCGGGCTTATTATAAAACACACTGTGGCTGTCAGTATAATAACTGGAATCAGTATAAAACTGTGCCAGCCTTCATTGATAACATTCTGCCATCTGAGAGGTAATTGACTCATCGAATAGGCAAACGTAATAATTGCAAAAGGCATTATTAAAAAAATGGTAAATATGGCCACCAGGTGTTTTTCCAGAAAAGGTGCCAGCCAAAGTCCGGCTAGAAAACCGAGAATAACCGTAGGTAAAGCCTCCATTAACTCAACTAACGGCTTGATTTTGCGGCGCATCACCGGCGTCATGAAATATGCTGTGTATATAGCGCCACAAATCGCTAATGGCGCACCCAATAACATGGCATAAAAAGCCGCTTTTAGTGTGCCGAATGACAATGGCATCAAGGACAACTTCTGTTCAAAATCATTAGTCGATGCGGAAGACTGCCAGGTATATTGTGGCTCAGGATAACTTTCATACCAGACTTTTGACCATAATGCCGACCAAGATATTTCAGGATGTTTATTGGTCACTTCAAATAAATGCATTTTTTGATCATCAGTTAAGACCAGCAACCGGTTAGCACGAGGAGATAAAGCCAATTGAACCGGTTTGGCGTCGAGCATTTTTTCACTATACACATAGCGATGTGAAGTGCTGTGGAATAACTGCACCATGCCTTCACTGTTAACAGCGGCAAAACCCTTACGGCGTTGTTCTGTCGTCAAATGTAATGCCTCACCGGAATTTCCGGTGACAAAATTACGAATATTTTGAGGCTCCTGTTCATCCTTGGCATTACGTACTAAAAACCATTGCCCGATATTACCGCCAGTATCAGCCACCAAAAGGGAAATACCGCCTAACAATAACTGTATATCGGCAATATCAGCGCCAGACTTGATATAAGAAGTATCAGAATTTTCAAGATTAATCGCCGCAATTTTTTTCTGATTCAAGACGGCATACAAAAATCGCTGGTCAACATCAATAACCATCTCGCCAACTTCACCTGTCAGCTCAGGCAGAACAAGTGGTTGTGGCCTCAGCGTAATAGCTTCAGATAAAAAATCCTCTTCTTTATTAAACTTGACTCCCTCCAAATGCGCGCCATCAAATGCCACCACTAACAATGAACTGCTTTTATCACGCAGTGCAATTCTATTTAACGGCTTACCCTGCGCAGAAATCACTAACGGCTCTGCACCATAAGGGTATTCCAGCCAAGGCTCGATAACACGCTTGTCATCAGGGTAGGTGACCCGGTATTGATGCTTAACGAGAATCACTCGACCATCACTCAACCCTGCAGCCAACAAATGGCTCTCTTCTGTATTCACTGCAAAACTGGTGATATTGACCCCTTCAGGCAAGGGCAACTGAAAATCAGCCATGGATTTACCATTGCTCACATCAAAAAAAGTCACCCTGCCATTTTTTGAAAGTTGCATACCTACTTCATTTTGCTCTTCTATGGCTAAATAAAGCGGGTTTTCCTGGGAGGTTGCTAAAGAATAAGAAGCGATAGGGTTCACTTTCGCAGATTGAAACAAGGGAATAACTTCATGTAAAAGATATAGAAAAATCAATAAGATAGCGGAAATAACTCCAATGCCGCCCATAGTTATGGCAACGCGCGCTATTTTGTCCTTAATAATGCGAATACGGTTGTAGCGCTTAATGCGCGGAGAGTCGAAATCTACAACTGAATCCGCTTTTGATGTTTGGGTGGTCATAATTCATCATGGCCTGAACAAGAAAAATATACGTCTATTCTACCGACGAATCGAAAATATCCGAAATAAAAACGCACTTATTACAAACAAGAAAGCCGTTCCCAAGGGAACGGCTCACTTTTTATTCAAATAACCTGAATTACTTCAGTTTGGTCAATACTTGCTCAACAACTTTGGCGGGTAATGGTACATAACCATCTTTTACCACAGCTTCCTGACCCTGCTTTGAAAGTACCGATTTAAGAAACTCGATAACAATCGGATCCAATGGCTTGTTCGGTGCCTTGTTAATATAAACGTACAAATAACGTGACAGTGGATACGCCTGACTAATAGCATTTTCAGGAGTCGCTTCAACAAAAGCACCACCTACCGTTTTAGATAAAGGCACGGCACGTACACTCGCTGTTTTATAGCCAATACCTGAATAACCGATACCATTCAGCGATGTTGACACTGATTGCACTACCGATGCAGAACCTGGCTGCTCATTAACACCATTCTTGAAATCGCCCTGGCAAAGTGCAGTTTCTTTATAGTAACCATAAGTACCTGATACCGAATTACGACCAAATAACTGGATATCACGCTTTACCCATTCACCCGTTAAACCGGCGGCACCCCAGGTATTAATATCTTTTGCACCACCACATTTACGGGTAGAGGAAAACACAGCATCTACATCAGCAATAGTCATGCCCTTGATCGGGTTATCCTTATGTACATAAACAGCCAGGGCATCAATAGCAACAGGAATAGCCGTCGGCTGGTAACCAAACTTCGCTTCAAATGCCTGGATTTCATTGTCTTTCATCTTGCGGCTCATAGGGCCAAAATTCGCCGTACCTTCAGTTAATGCCGTTGGTGCAGTTGATGAACCCGCTGCCTGGATTTGAATGGTAACGCTGGGATACAGGCGTTTGAAATCTTCAGCCCAAAGCGTCATCAGGTTTGCCAAAGTATCTGAACCAATACTGGAAAGCTTGCCAGAAACACCGCTCGCCTTTTGATAGGCAGGTATTCCCGCATCAACTTTAGCATCCGCCGCCATTGCGCTGGTTGCTAAAAAACCACCTGAAACTACAGCAACAGCTGCCAATAATTTATTCATTTTCATGTTATGCCTCCTAAGTAAGCATTGACGTTTATTCTTGCAATTAATTTAACGATTATTTGTTACAGTTATATGACAACTTCAATTAAATCCAGAAAAACAGGAGCTGAATTCATTCAACTCCTTGAATAATCAGAAATTATGGTCAATACCAAAACCAAAAGTCGTGTTATCCGCTACTTCATAGTTATCAACATCAGCCTTAACATTCGAACCATAGCCAAACACAATCGTGTTTTTGCCTAATTTATAATCGACACCCAATGCCGTTTGTTTGAACTTGGTATCAGCCTCATCAAATTTGGTCTGAATAGTTAAAGCCTTGAATTTCCAGCTACCTAAATTGTAATAACCGGCCAATGCCGCTGTATCGAAGCTTTCGGCATCAGTTTTACCAAACTTGGTATCAGCAACAACGATTGTTGGCTGGTCAACGCTAAAGACCACTGCATTAACATCACCACTGGCCTGTTTGGCTGTTTGCACTAAACCTGCAACACCAAAAGCAGGATTATCATAAGAAACTACCAGTCTTTCAGCATCCGTTTCAGCGTCATAGGTAAACTTGCTGCCAGTATCATCAAGGCTCGGGCTCGCCGTAGAATGGGCTTTATTATCAGCACCCAGACTGATGCTGCCTATTGACAGTTTTTGCTCAACCTTGCTATCCAAACCTAAAGCCACTTTAAAACCGCCAATTTGATAGGTCATCGCAGAAGACACTGCATTGACAAGGCCATTGCGTTTTTCATTAGCTGGATTTTTTTTCAAAGGATCACTGCCTTTATCTTCTCCAGGAGCGACCATAATATCGAAATTCACACCGGCCATTACCGGAGAACGGTACATCACCATATTGGTTTGGCGTTTTTCACCTGTCGTTGAGTTTTCAATATCACCATATTTAAGGTCATTAAACAGGTCAACCGGCTTTCCGATCATCTTGGTAGGCGTGTCATTGATACCTGCCATCAATGTACCCCAGCTCCCGCCAAGACCGACAAAGGTATTACGCTGCTTGAAAGTTTGGCCAGAACCGGTATCACCGCTATCAAAAGCCACTTCTTCTTCCAATTGATAAATAGCTTTGATATTCGCATTAAGTGCTTCCTCACCCTTAATACCAAAACGCGATTTATTGCTGATGAGTTCGTAGTTATCCTGAGTGTGGAGATCACCATCCATTACTCTCTCATTAAGATTTTGCAAAGACAGGGCTGCCTTGCCGTAGACTACTACGCCATCGGCCATCGCTGCATTCGCTGAAAGCACCGCTACTGAAACTGCTGTTAATACATACTTATTCATGATTTTCCCCAGTTGTCTTAATAAAGTGGCTTTAAAAACCCAAAAGTTTCAAACACGTGACAATTATGCGAATTAAATATGACAGTAATATGACAGTTGTCATATAAGTGCAAAAAAGTTGAAATTAATTTGCCATATAATTGACATTTTTTTGACATACAGATGAAATAGTTTGACTCTCAAAAATGGCATTAACAGCAACCTCAATCCATACTCTTGAAAAATCATTGAAACAACACCTAACGGTTTATATATAATTTTAATAGCAATGATGACAAAAATATGACATCAATATTTTCAAGAAAT
>CAZTZY010000007.1:0-54413 GCA_964617765.1 uncultured Spongiibacteraceae bacterium | reverse complement strand
GATATACCGATATTTTTGGCTGAGTGATTATTGCTTTTAGCCCCAAAAACCTTCAGGCAATAAAAAAGGCCGTATCTCGCGATACAGCCTTTTTCATTATTTGGTGGAGGTAAGCGGGATCGAACCGCTGACCTCTACAATGCCATTGTAGCGCTCTCCCAGCTGAGCTATACCCCCAAAATGAGCGCGCATTCTAAAAATACGCGCGGTTTAAGTCAAGAAAGGATTACTCTTTTGCGGAGTTAAGTTCCTGATAGGATTTTTCAAACACTTTCATTTGTTTTTTGGAGACACCGCCCAGTAACTCGATGGCATGGCGAATGCGTGAGCGCGACAGGTCGGGCCCTAATAACACCATGGAATCCATTACTGATATAGACGCTGTTGTACCGGCGATGGCGATGAATATCAGCGGCATAATGTCTTTCAGCTTGATTTCCATGCTGGTGGCCAGCGCTTTCAGTGTATTGAACAGCGTGTCGTGCTCCCAATGCCTTACAGCTTCGAGGTGCCACAAGGCAAATTGCAGGGCTTGCAGGCGTTTTTCGCTATCGAGGCTGGTAATACCATCAAACTGTGCAGCACTAATATGTAGCTGACCGGAGAACAAAAAAGCGGCTGCAGGTGCGAGATCGCTGAATACTTCTATCCTTTTCTGGAAGTGTTGTAACAGTGGATTGATCATGGCGGGATTAAACGCCCATTCCTGCAATCGCTGACCCAGCGTTTCTACGGTGAGGTTTTCACGCAACCAGCAGCCGTTCAGCCATTTCAGTTTTTCTACGTCAAATATGGGCCCGCCTAACGATACACGTTGTATATCGAAGTGGTCGAACATTTGTTGCAGGGTGAATTTTTCGCTGTCATCGGGCATTGACCAGCCCATACGGCCGAGATAGTTCAGCAGCGCTTCGGGCATAAATCCCATGCGCTGGTAATACAAAATACTGGTGGGATTTTTGCGCTTGCTGAGTTTGCTTTTATCGGGGTTACGCAACAGTGGCAAATGGCAAAGTACCGGCATTTTCCAGCCAAAATACTGGTACAACAGTTTGTGCTTAGGGGCGGAGTTGATCCACTCTTCGCCACGCAACACGTGAGTAATTTCCATCAGGTGATCATCTACCACATTGGCTAAATGGTAGGTGGGCATACCGTCGGATTTCAGTAATATCTGTGCATCCACTTGTGACCATTCGAGCTCAATATCGCCACGCAACAAATCATGGATAACACACACACCTTCTTCCGGCACATTCATGCGCACCACATAAGGCGCACCGGCAGCTTCGTGTTTGGCGACTTCCTCTTCAGGCAGTTTTAAATCGGAAGGCTTTAGTGCGGTATGTTTGCCTTCAGCGGTGCGTTTTTCACGCAGTTCTTCGAGTTCTGCAGCGGTTCGGTAGCATTTGAAGGCATGGCCGGTAGCCAACAGTTCATCACAATGTTTTTTGTAGATATCACCGCGTTCGCTTTGGCGATAAGGGCCAAATTCACCGCCGACATCCGGGCCTTCATCCCAATCGAGACCTAACCAGCGCAGGGAATCGAGGATGGCCTGTTCAGATTCGGGCGTGCTGCGCACACGATCGGTATCTTCTATGCGCAGGATAAACTTGCCACCATGTTGTTTGGCAAAACACAGGTTAAACAGGGCAACATAGGCAGTGCCTACGTGGGGATCACCGGTGGGCGAGGGAGCAATACGGGTACGAACCTGGGACATTGTGGGCTTCCGTTAATAATAAAAAGGGCATTATACCCACGAAAGCCGGAAATCTGAATTTTTAGAAAATCATGAAAACGGGCGGACGTTTTAGGGTGGTATCGCAAACATTTTCAGATTTGAATGGCACTTACTTAAGCCTCCACTATGAAATAGGGGAGGTGGCACGTAGTGCCGGAGGGGTCGTTTTTAACCCCTCTGTCGCTACGCGACATCTCCCCTACTGCGCAGGGGAGACTAAATATGTGCTACATTTTCTTATGTAAGTGTCAATATTTTCAGGGTTTACTTGGCTGCGAGCTCATCAGCGACATGACGTTTCCATCCCTCGATATCAGTATCATCGGATTCAAATATAGATAATCCGACATGATAACCTTCGCCCTCATCCGATGGGCGAACCCACTTTACCTGAGCAGCAAGATGCAACTTTTCACCCGTGGCATGAATTTCGACACATAACTGGTAAATGGCATTCATCGGTAATTTCTCATCAATTTGCGCCTTGATGCCATTGGCGGAAAAATCGACACTATTACAGATAACCATCTTGGTATTTTCAGGGGTACTGGGATAGGTACTGTGCACTTCAATAAAAATGGTTTCATTTCTATTGAGGCGCATTTCCTGGCGATTAAAAATACTCATAGCTTTCTCCTTAAATGCGTTATTCTACCTGACGAATATTTTTGACAATTTGCGCCAATCGATCAGAAAACTGCCCATCGCTTTCAAGCAATTTTAATTGCCGCTTGAGCATTAATTCCACCAGGTCATCACGCAGGCAATCAGACACAGTAGCTCCATCGGCATCCACAAAAACAAACCGCCCGGTAGCGTTGTATTTTACTGCCAGTTTTATGCGCCTGAAGGTTTGTGTTTCAGCGTCTAACAAGTCAACACAGGATCCCAGGGAAAGAGTATTGATAGCCAGGCGCGCCTGTCGCTTCAAATCATCAGTAATCTTGGCAAACATACGTGTCTGCTCTTCAGCTTTTTTGCGTTGTGCGGCCTCCTCCGCCTCGTCTGCCTTGCGCTGTGCAATTAATTCAGCTTCTGTCTTGGCTTTTTCAGATGCCTGCCTTTTCTCGTTTTCTTCCTTGTTTTGTATGGCTTCCAGTTCTTTTTGTTTGCGTAAAGACTGTTTAGCCTCATAAAGTGCATTAAAATTTTCCAGTAATTTATCCACCAGAATATTTAACGCATACTCTAAATGCCCTTCTTGCCTAAGCGCAATCATGTATTTTGCTGTCACCAAATGAACAAATTTTTCATAACTCAACGTCAGGTTTTTTTGTCCAATTAAACTGATAAAAAATAATTGATCCAGTTCAGGCAGAGTAAATAACAACTTGCAACGAATTTGCTTGCCTGCTTCATCGGTGTAAATAAACCACTGCCCGGGCGTAAAGGCTTTTGTCTTATTAAGCAAGGCCTGGGGTACTTTAGATTCCGCACCAGCACTTTCCTCGGCCACCTCTAACGGATTAACAATAGCAAGGCCATCAATGCCTTTACCAATCGATTTTTGAGAAAAGTCATACGCGATTTCATTACAAAAATCTTCGAAGGAATACGAAGCAATGCCGGATTCTTCAATCAACTTTTCAATTTCACCGGCTATATTCAACATGATATTACGACTAACGGCATCACCTTCAGCCAAAGATCCATCCTGATAAAACCTGATCAGGGTTTCAACCAGTTTTCTCCAGCGTAACCATAATGCTGAATCTTCACCCTGCCTGAGAAGTAACATCTGCATTTCGTTAACGAATTTTTCCTGCAGGAATTTAGTGATGTAGGGCGGCAGTTTTTGTTCATGCGTGGTTTTATTTAAAAAGCGGATAGCGATATTCTTGAATTTACTGGCTTTCAATGCACCGATTTCGGTATCTTTCAAGCGATTTGCCAGCCGTGAAAATTTATCCATTAACTGGTGAAAATCGGTTAATACCACCTGATAGAACACATTAATGGATTCGTTATCCTGTACCGGCACAGTAACAAATTTATCGAGGGTTTGAGTCAATAATGCCTGCAAGGATTGGCCCACATGACCAAAACCAGGGTCCCAGCCCTGTAATTGATCACACAGGAAATTCACCAGCTTTTTTACCGGGCGTTCTTGCCACCAGAACTGGGGATCCGATATAGCATGAGCAAGAATAATACTGTTCATTTTATGCAGGTTAGGTTTCAACTCGGTATTAAGCTGTAGTGATTGGGAAAAATATTGCAGCGTTTCAAGAGAAAAACGTATTTCAGCTTTGAATAAGGCTGATTGCATACCAAACTTTTTATCAATATCGGCAAGGAACAGATTTGAATCCACTGCCTGCCAATCAAGAACAATAGTTTTGGATTGCAGGGCGCGAGATATCGCCGCACGCTCTGGAACAGTAATTTCGCGCGTCCCGGTATCATTGGCACCCACATAATGAGTGCGCAACAAAACATTAAACTGGGTTTGGTCTCCAGCAAGTATGGTTTCTTTTTTTATTATCACTAACTGTACTGCTCGTCTATTGGGGTTCTTGCTAATCCTAGTTCATATTTGGCGATTTGAAAAAAAAACTATGCCAAAATGTGAAAAAAACCCTTTAATTCATTATCTTGCAAAACAAACCTTACAAATTGTTTATTTATTGTACCCCTTAACGGCCAGAACAATGGATTTCCCGCTTTAGCCTATCAGCCAGGCTATCAAATTAGCCAATTTGTCATAAACCCATTTTTTCAGGTTGTGCCACCAGGGAGTTTCCTCCCTCACTGCCTGGTCTTCATAGGCCCGCGAAAGAATATAAGCATGTATGGCATCAGCATCAGCGTTCGTCAGTACATCCTTGAAACCCACCATGCCCAATCCTTTAAAGTTGCCATCAAGAACTATGGCATTGAACTGGTCGTGGAAAACTTTATGTACATATTTCAAATCCGGAATACCACCGTTACTGACCACATTAAAACCATGACAACCTGAACAATATTGATGATATTTTTCCATCCCGCTTTTCAATACATCATCAGAGACATCAGGCATTACCGGAAGCTCAGGATAAACAAGTTGTGCCGCCAGTGGTGGCAGGTTTCTATGCCCCCCCAACTTGAATACCAGCACCCTGCTTTTGTTGGGTGCAGGGCCTACCTCCATACCGCCGGCCAAACTGAATGCACCACCGCGACCCGCTAACAATGCAATGTATTGCTCGCCATCAACACTGTAGGTAACAGGCGGGGCAACAATGCTGGTTTGGGTAATGAACTGCCACAGTGCTTTTCCAGTGGCCGCATCATAAGCCTTGAATTCACCATCTCCTGTTCCCTGAAAAACCAGATTACCCGCTGTACTCAACACACCGCCATTCCATACTTGCGTGTGAGGTACACGCCATTTTTCTTGTTGCGTTGCAGGATCCCAGGCTAACAGGTAGCCTGTTGTCACTTTGCGCAAAACCGCTTGCGACATTTCCTGCGGCATACCCACTGGAACAGGATCAAACACACCAATATTCCAGTGCCCGGGTTTATGCTGATATTGTTCTACTTGTTTGTACTGAAACGCTGAATCCATGGCGGGAATGTAGACCAAACCAGTATCTGGATTATGCGCCATCGGTTGCCAGTTATGGGCGCCAATGGAGGATGGTTTTATCAAATCTTCGCCGGATTTGTCCTGATAACTGGCAATCTCGTTTTCTACAGGGCGTCCCGTTGCCATATCATAATGTGAAGCCCAATTCACCTTGCCAAAGGGCTCAGCCGACAAGAGCTTGCCATTGGCTCTGTCAATAATAAAAAAGAATCCATTTTTAGGTGCATGCCAAATAACCTTTCTGGTTTCACCCTTGATCGTCATATCCGCCAGCATGATGTGCTGGGTAGCGGTGTAATCCCAATTCTCTTTTGGCACTTCCTGGTAATGCCATTTGTATTCACCGGTATCAGGATCCAGCGCCACAATGGAAGAAAGGAACAGGTTATCGCCACCTTGGGGACTACGCACCTTGCGATTCCACGGTGAGCCATTGCCCACCCCAATCAATAACTGGTTCAGTTCCTGATCATAAACAATGGAATCCCAAACCGTGCCACCACCGCCATATTTCCACCATTCACCCGTCCATGATTTAGCCGATTCTTCCATCTGTTTGTTTTCAAAACCCTCGGCCGGATTGCCAGGAACAGTATAAAACCGCCATACCTGTTTACCGGTTTCGGTATCGTAAGCGGTGACATAACCACGCACACCGTATTCCGCACCGCCGTTACCAATAATCACTTTATCGTTAACCACGCGAGGTGCACCGGTAATGGTATAAGGATAGTTTTTATCGAGATGTGCCGGCAGCGTAAGCGTTTCCCAAACCAGCTGGCCATTGGCTGCATCCACTGCAATCAATCGACCATCGAGAGTACCGTTAAAAACCTTGCCTTCCCAAACAGCTAAACCACGACTCACCGCATCACAACACGCCATTTTGCCCCACTCTTTGGGAACCTGCGGGTCATACTTCCACAGCTGTTCGCCGGTTTTGGCATTCAATGCATAAATAACATTCCAGTTACCCACCACATACATGATGCCATCGACCACTATCGGCGTTGCTTCAAGCCCACGCATATAGTCCGTTTCGAAATACCACTCTAGGCCCAAGTCTTTCACATTCGCCGTATTGATTTTTTTCAAGGGGCTATGGCGTTGTTCGCGGTTGCTATACCCATAAACCAGCCAATCCGCACCATTATTGTCGGCACTTTCAATGGCATTGACTTTTTCAGTAGAGATAGCCTGCGTACTTGCCTTGATATCGGCGGGTGTAAATGCCAACAACGGCAAGGAAGCAGTGAGCGCAAACAGTGTAACAAGAGACAGACGAACCAAAGCTGACATGGAGATCCCCATTTTTATTATCATGAATCAACAATATTGAACTTATCATAAAACAGACAGCGATACTGCCAGAGATACGACCAGAAATAAAACCCCAATCATTACAATGACTCAATGTACAAAAAGCATAAATCCAAGACTGTTGGGTTTAAAATCTCATCATTGCCAAAAAAAAGACCCGGCCCTTTCTTTAATACGGAAAAGCCCGGCATAAGTATCAGGCAGTTAATGATCTCATCACCTGTAGGAGCGCCACATTGGCGCGATGACTGTTATTTTGTCTTCATCTGTAGGAGCGCCACTTTGGCGCGATGGCTGGTATTTTGTCTTCATCTGTAGGAGCGCCACTTTGGCGCGATGGCTGTTATTTTGTCTTCATCTGTAGGAGCGCCACTTTGGCGCGATGGCTGTTATTTTGTTTTCATCTGTAGGAGCGCCACTTTGGCGCGATGACTGTTATTTTGTCTTCATCTGTAGGAGCGCCACTTTGGCGCGATGGCTTACGCCATTTCGCAGCTAAGAGCCGCTCCTACAAGCCGCTCCTAAAATGCCGAATGGGACACCCACTCCATCCTTACCATCTAAACAGAATTTTTTAGTTGATTTGAACTATAGCACAGCACTTTATGTGGTGGGGTAGACACCGGAAAATGACCCCTCCGGCACTTCGTGCCACCTCCCCTATTTCATAGAGGAGGCTATAAGCAGGCTATGTAAGTGCCATTCAGCTCAGAGTAAACTTTTTCATTTTCTTATCATTCCATTCCCTACAATCTCGACATTCAGCGCTGGCATGTACACTAAAAGAAAACAGCCGGGCAATGCCAGGAATTTATAATGCCTTGCCCAAAACCTTGTTCCTGCCTAACGATTTTGCCTTGTAAAGCATTTCATCAGCCGCAGCAAAAAGCATTTCCTGGGTATTATTTTCATTGGGGATAATGGCTGCTACACCAACACTGATAGTGATATAAGGTGCAACATCAGAATATTCATGGGGTATTTCCAGATTGGCAATACATTCCCTGAATCGCTCGGCCACCAGCAGTGCCCCATCGAGATCGGTATTGGCAAGAATGGCGGCGAACTCTTCACCTCCGTAACGCGCCACAAAATCACCGGGGCGCCATAAACTTTTATTTAATGCTGCGGCTACATTGATAAGGCATTCATCGCCGGCATTGTGACCATAACCATCGTTATATTGTTTGAAGTGATCAATGTCGATCATCACTGCTGCCATATAAATCTCATCATTCCGGCGCCCGCGCGACCATTCCTTGATACGCATTTCATCAAATGCCCTGCGATTGGGGATTTCAGTCAACCCATCAATATTGGCTAACTGCTCCAGTAAATCACTTTTTTGCTTTAGGCGCAGATGTGTACGTACACGCGCTTTAACGACGGCGTTATGAAAAGGTTTGGCAATAAAATCAACAGCGCCCATTTCAAAACCGCGGGCTTCTTCCTGCGCGTCATTCAACGCGGTAATAAAGATAATAGGGATATCATGGGAATTTTCATTTTCCTTGAGTTGCCTACAGACTTCAAAACCATCCATCTCCGGCATCATCACATCCAGCAGGATAATATCGGGCTTGTTGAGGCTGACAGCTTTCAGTGCCTGAGCGCCGGAAGTGGCCACCATCACTTTATAATCGATTTTTAATAATTCATTCAATAGATTGAGATTCAGGCGCTCATCATCAACAATTAAAATTCTGGATCGGGTATCTGTCAAAATATTTACCTTATCTTGATGCCAGCAAGGCATCGGTTAGTCGCTTTAATGTTTGTGAAGCATTGTCAAAATCAAATTCAGTTAATTGAGCCAGCAATAACTCGGCTCTTGCTTTTTCCTGGCTGCCTGCCATTTCGTCCAACAAATCTTCAGCCTTGCTTTCTGCATCGGGAGACATCTCATCAATAGCATTGCCTATAGCTTCTATGATGATTAAACAACGTTCGATATCCAGCAATTTACCTGAAGTATTCGCTGATACCGCACTGCTTGAAGATTTTGCAAACTCGCGAAGCGCTACATTCACTTCCTCTAACGGTGCATTCAAGGCTTCAAGCAATAAAGTACAAAAATCCATTTCATCCGATCTCAAGGCATTTTCAAGTGCTGCAGCGATAGCACAGACGCCATTCATACCCAGAGAACCTGATATGCCTTGCAATGTATGTGCTATACGTCTGGCTTTTAATGTATCACCGTCAGCCAAAGCCTGGGCAATCAAATGATCATCCCCGGCATGGTCATGAAGAAATTCCAGCAACAATTTCTTTAATAACTTTGCATTGCCACCAACACTTTGCAGTGCTTGCGTTAGATCAATGCCGGGAATGTCTTGTGGGAAATCTGTTGGCGAAGCTTGTTTATTAGGATTCAAGACCTTGATTGCATTATCGGGTGCTGCATGCAAAATCCATTTATTCAATGCCTGGTATAAATAACCCGGATCCAGTGATTTTACGATATGATCATTCATACCCAATGCCAGGCATTTTTCTCTTTCCGCTGCACTGGCATCAGCTGTCATGGCGATAATGGGCAGATTGCTGAATTGCGGATTTTGCCGAATTCTTTGCGTCGCCTGATAGCCATCCATGACCGGCATTTGCAAATCCATCAGCACCACAGAATAAACGTTTTTTTCCAGGAGCTCGAGAGCCTCTTCACCATTATTGGCAATGTCTACCTGAAGCCCTACATTGGAAAGCAACTCAAAGGCAATTTGCTGGTTTATTTTACTGTCTTCTGCCAATAAAACCCGCTGGCCGCTGAAATTTCCGCTGGAGGTATGCTCATCTTGAGTAGATGGATTATTTCTTATTGTCATTATTGTAAATCTTATCTACATGAAAGCGGTTTTAACCAGGGTTACTGAACAACGCCAGCCTGAAGCGCCGAGAATTGCATCATCAATATTCCTGATACTTATACTGATAATACTTTATTTTATTATTAGACCAGATACCTTGAAAAACCAAATTAATAAATGCATTTTCCCGCTGATTATTCACAAGCTCCGACACATTGCCGCTGAATACTGACCAGATAATCAACAATATTCAAAATACGCATTTTGGCGAGTGCCTCACCATGCATTTTTGCTTCCGGTGAATTACCCTTTGCACCTACAAATACTTCACCCCATACCGGCATATCCCCATGCAAATGTGACCGGCTATTACCTTTATCAACACGACCATCAATCACTTGACGCACCTGCACATAAGGGAAATTTCCACTGTGGGATTGTGATAACAGCGTTAAATCAGAGGGTTTGGTCTCTGTAGTAAGGTACATCGGCCCCCGGCCTTTGCCATCAATGCCATGACACGACGAACAATGGGCCAGGAAATCCTGCTTCCCGGCATCTTCGGCCAGAACCGTCGCTGCATTAACCGCCAAAACCATGATAAAACCCGTTACAAGATGACGTGTTTGCATTTTTATACTCCTATTAACTGTTTTTCGGATAGTAACTTTTCTAAAATACAACCCGATGATCTATATCATGTTTCATTAAGTATCACTTTGATCCTCTGACCCTGAATACAGCATACCGTATTTTATGGATTTTTCGCCATTGCCTGCCTATTCTGATAGTTGCATTATGATAGCGATGGTCGGGCTTTGGATTTTATCGACTACATTTATTGCTTTGACTCACTTTTCTCATTGAGGAGAAAATATGTTCGATCTTCTGGATACTGTTTTGCCTAAACGCTTCTGGATATGGGCATTGAGCATTGTGCTCACCCTTCTTTGTATTGTTGTCCCTTTTTTTACCGAACACCATTTTCTCTGGCATTGGCCTACCCTGATTTTTGGCGCCTTGAGCATCCTGGGTTTTGTCGATTATTTCCAGGACAAACATACCATTCGGCGCAGTTATCCGGTGATGGCACATTTCCGTTTCTTTTTTGAAATGATCCGCCCTGAAATCCGCCAGTATTTTATTGAATCTGATACTGAAGAATTACCTTTTTCACGCGCCCAGCGCTCGCTGGTGTATCAACGTGCAAAAACCGCTACCGACAAAAGGCCGTTTGGCACGCAACTCAACGTTTATCAATCCAATTATGAATGGATAAACCACTCCATCTCGCCAACTAACATTCTTGATGGCGATTTCCGCATCACTATTGGCGGCCCGGATTGCAAACACCCTTATTCTGCGAGTGTGTTTAATATTTCCGCCATGAGTTTTGGTGCTCTGTCGGCCAATGCCATTATGGCCTTGAATGAAGGTGCACGACGGGGCCATTTTTATCACGATACCGGTGAGGGTTCCATTTCCCGCTATCATGGCAAACAGGATAAAACCGGCGGCGGTGATCTGGTATGGGAAATCGGTTCCGGTTATTTTGGCTGTCGCACCGCTGAAGGGAAATTTGATCCGGAAAAATTTGCCGCCAACGCCAAAAGTGATCAGGTAAAGATGATTGAGATAAAACTGTCCCAAGGTGCAAAGCCCGGCCAGGGAGGAGTATTGCCGGGGCCCAAGGTCACACCGGAAATAGCCGCTGCGCGGGATGTACCCATGGGTGTAGATTGTATTTCACCGGCCAAACATTCCACTTTTTCCACCCCTCTGGAACTTATTGCCTTCATCCAGCAATTGCGTGAGTTATCCGGCGGCAAACCCGTAGGATTTAAATTGGCCATGGGACACCCATGGGAGTGGTTTGGCATTGTCAAAGCCATGCTCGAAACTAACATCACGCCTGATTTTATTGTGGTTGATGGTGGTGAGGGTGGAACAGGCGCTGCCCCGGTGGAGTTTTCTAACCATGTTGGTGCGCCTTTAAGGGAAGCACTGATGCTGGTTCACAACACTCTGGTGGGTGCCAATTTGCGCGACAGGATAAAAATTGGCGCATCGGGAAAAATTATTACCTCCTTTGATATCGCCCGCACCATGGCCATGGGGGCTGACTGGTGTAACTCGGCACGTGGATTCATGTTTGCTATTGGTTGCTTGCAGGCGCAAACCTGTCATACAGGCCATTGTCCAACGGGGGTTGCCACTCAGGATCCATGGCGTATGCGTTCTTTAGTTGTGCCTGATAAAGCTGAACGTGTTTATCAGTTCCATAAAAATACGTTGAAAGCCTTAAAGGATTTGATTGCTGCCGCCGGATTACATCATCCCGGTGAAATCGGCCCGGAACATATTATCAATCGCGTATCTTCTACTGAAGTGCGCTCTCTGGCCACTTTGCATAAGTGGGTGAAACCCGGAGAACTCCTGCAAGGCACACCCGATCACCGGGTTTTTCAGGCTTTCTGGACAGAAGCCCGGGCCGACAGTTTTGAAGCGGCATCCTCGATGTTAACGTTAAGGGACAGCAAATGGGCTTAACGCTTTACAATGAACTCGCCGGTATTACACAAATGCAAAGCGTGCAAAGAGAACCTACAGCATCGCAGGTTAAGTGATATCGGTTTATTTATCTGGCAAACAGCCTTTACAGGATTATCAGTGCGTTTATTTTATCTAACCCGTTTTTTATATCTCATCATGTGCTTATTCTGTACTTCAGCGTTTGCCCAAAAGATGGATATACCCCAAGGTAATCGCATTGTCGTCGAAAAATCACGGCACTTGATGCATGTCTATTACAATCAGGAATCGATTGTGACTTTCCGTATTGCCTTGGGTCGTGAGCCGGTTGGGCAAAAAAATTGTGCTGGCGACAAACGCACGCCGGAAGGTATCTATAGCATTACCGAACACAAAAAGGATTCCGGATTTTATCGAGCATTGCGTATCTCCTACCCTTCTGAAAAAGACATTGCCCGCGCTAAAAGCAAAGGCTGTAGTCCCGGTGGAAACATCATGATTCATGGTTTGCAAAATGGTTTTAGCTGGGTAGGCAGAACACACCGTACGGTAGACTGGACGAATGGTTGTATCGCCATTACCAATAACGAAATGGATATTCTCTATAACATGGTAAAAGATGGCGCTACAGTAGAGATAAAACCATGAGGAAATTTTTATGGCTATTCTGTATTTTGCTTTCGAGCCATGTAGCCCATGCCCTGGTATTTGAGCTGCCTGCCAATGGTGATACTTTAATCGGCGAAACCGGCATTGCCACTGCAAACTATGAAGATACGTTAGTGGATATTGCCCGCAGCAACGGCCTGGGATTTGAAGAAATTGTCAATGCCAATCCTGAGGTAGACACCTGGATGCCGAAGACCGGCACTAAAATCCTATTGCCCCATCGTGCATTATTACCTACCACACCTCTTGAAGGTATTGTGGTCAATGTTGCTGAAATGCGCCTGTATTATTATCCGCCGGTAAAGGCAGCGGATATTGCCACTGTCGAAACATTCCCTATCAGCATTGGTCGCAGCGACTGGAATACACCATTGGTCACCACTACCGTCGTCAGGAAAACGACTAACCCTGAATGGCGTCCACCCAAAGCTATCCAGGAAGAACATGCACTGGAAGGGGATATTTTGCCCGATGTAGTTGCCTCCGGCCCCGACAATCCGCTCGGGTTATATGCACTGTATTTAGGCGTTCCTTCCTATTTAATTCATGGCACCAACAAGGAATATGGCATTGGCATGCAGGTGACACATGGCTGTATGCGCATGTATCCTGAAGACATCGAGCATTTGTATAACACTGTTGCTGTGGGAACGCCTGTACGAATCGTCAATCAACCCTACAAGGCTGGCTGGCAAAATGATGTTCTGTACATAGAAGTGCATCCCTGGCTCGAAGGCACGCCTATCGAACAAGCTATGGACAAAATGATATTGGTTGAACTGATTTTGTCCATGCTGGGCAACTATCCCAATTATCCTGTGGACTGGACCATGGTAGAAATAGCACGAGTCGAAGCGAATGGACAACCGATTGCCATTGGACCAAAACGCAGCAATCTTTTTGAAGATGAATTTCAATAAGCAATCCTCAAAAAAAGCTGATGGCATGCAGCATGAAAAAGGACTTCTGCTTTCCGATGGCTGAGGTCGCACGATTGCGATTAAAAAATGAGCAATGCAGGCAACCGGACGTCTTGAATCACAATGAATATTGATTTATCGGAACCCTCCGGGAAAAATAAGAGTATCTTTACCTCACTTTTCTCTTCAAATCAGCCTGAAATTAAAGCCATATAAACATTCACGATGAAAACTTGCTCTTCTTAAAATTATTGTCACACTTTAGTTTGAATATTAACGTAAAATACTCGTTTTACCGGATCACCCAATAACCCGTTCACGATCAATAATAAGGTACTGCCAGATGCGCTTTTACTTTCCGCTCGTCATCATTGATGAAGATTTTCGCACCGAGAACACCAGTGGTTCAGGGATTCGTGAATTGGCTTCTGCCATAGAAGCCGAAGGGATGGATGTGGTCGGATATACCAGCTATGGTGATTTAACCTCTTTTGCACAGCAACAAAGTCGTGCAGCCGGATTTATCCTTTCCATTGACGATGAAGATTTTGGTGCTGGCAGCCTCGAAGAAATCCAGCTTGCTCTCGGCCAGTTACGCAAATTTGTGCAAGAAATTCGTCGGCGTAACCAGGATATTCCTATTTATCTCTATGGCGAAACACGTACTGCACGCCATATACCCAATGATATTTTGCGAGAGTTACATGGCTTTATTCACATGCATGAAGATACGCCGGAGTTTGTCGCCCGCCATCTTATCCGCGAAGCCAAAAGCTATCTCGACACTTTGGCTCCACCATTCTTTCGTGCATTAACACATTATGCCAACGATGGTTCCTATTCATGGCATTGCCCAGGGCACTCCGGTGGTGTGGCGTTTTTAAAATCGCCTGTCGGACAAATGTTCCACCAGTTTTTTGGTGAAAACATGTTACGCGCCGATGTGTGTAATGCCGTGGATGAATTGGGGCAACTGCTTGATCATACAGGGCCTGTTGCAGCATCAGAACGTAATGCCGCACGTATTTTTAATGCCGACCATTTGTACTTTGTTACCAATGGCACATCGACTTCAAACAAGATTGTCTGGCATTCCACTGTCGCACCTAACGATATTGTTGTAGTTGACAGGAACTGCCACAAATCTATCCTTCATGCCATTATGATGACCGGAGCCATTCCTATTTTCCTTATGCCTACACGTAACCATTACGGCATTATCGGCCCTATTCCACGTTCTGAATTCGAGCCGGAAACCATTCGCCGCAAAATGCTGGCCAATCCCTTCTGCCGTGAAATACTACAAAAAAATCCTGATGTTAAACCACGCGTTTTAACTATCACACAATCCACCTATGACGGCATTTTATATAATGTTGAAGAAATAAAAACATTACTGGATGGAGAAATCGAAACTTTGCACTTTGATGAAGCATGGTTACCGCATGCTGCATTTCATGATTTTTATGGTGATTACCATGCTATCGGCGAAGACCGTCCACGCTGCCAGAAATCGATGATTTTCTCAACTCAATCTACACACAAACTGTTAGCAGGCATTTCCCAGGCTTCACAAATCCTGGTACAAGATGCCATCGACAACAAACTTGACCATAACCTGTTTAATGAAGCCTACCTGATGCATACCTCCACCAGCCCGCAATATGCCATCATCGCTTCTTGTGATGTAGCAGCTGCGATGATGGAAGCGCCGGGTGGCACTGCGCTGGTTGAGGAATCCCTTGATGAGGCACTGGAATTCAGGCGTGCCATGCGTAAAGTTGATGACGAATTCGGTGAAGACTGGTGGTTCAAAGTTTGGGGACCTCATGATTTAACCGATGAAGGTCTTGATCATCGTGATGCGTGGATGCTACATGCCGGTGAAAGCTGGCATGGTTTTGGTGACGTTGCAGAAGGCTTTAATCTGCTTGACCCTATCAAGGCAACCATCCTCACACCCGGGCTCAATATGAACGGTGATTTCTCCGAATCCGGAATTCCCGCTGCTATTGTTGCCAAATATCTGGCTGAACATGGTGTTGTAATAGAAAAGAACGGTCTTTATTCATTCTTTATCATGTTCACTATCGGCATTACCAAGGGACGCTGGAACACCATGGTAACTGCACTTCAGCAGTTCAAGGATGACTACGATAAAAATGCACCTTTATGGCGTGTATTACCCGAATTCATCCAAAAATTCCCTCAATATGAAAAAAATGGCTTGCGTGATTTATGCGCACAAATTCACCAGATTTATAAAGAAAATAACATTGCCCGTCTAACAACAGAGATGTATCTCTCTGAACTGATTCCGGCCATGAAGCCTTCTGATGCTTTTGCAAAAATGGCCCATAAAGAACTGGAGAGAGTGCCATTAGACGAATTGATGGGCCGAGTAACCGCTGTGATGTTAACGCCATACCCACCTGGAATTCCGCTGCTCGTTCCCGGAGAAGTATTTAATGCCACCATCATTAACTATCTGAAGTTTGCACGGGAATTCAATAGTAAATTCCCGGGTTTTGAAACCTATATCCACGGCCTGACAACTACCGTTGAAAATGGAAAAACAACGTATTATGTGGATTGCGTAGAAGAATAATCACCATTAATTACTCTCGAAAATGATCAACTGCAGAGTAATGATAAACAATAAACCGCAACAATAAAAACGCCACCCGAAGGTGGCGTTCATACAACTCTGTAAAGCTGTTATTTATACATCGACTTCTTGAACGAACGGTCAATTTTGGTATTGGCATCAGCAGCTGATTGTTTGGCTTCCTGTGCTGTTCCATTAGCATCGGAGGCTGTTTGTTTTGCTTCTGCAGCAATCTGCTTGGCTTCGGTAGCAGCTTTTAATGCAGCATCGGCAGTTTGTTGTGCAGCCTGTGCAGCAGCCATTGCGCTATCCGCTGTTTTTTGCGCTTGCGCGGTTTCAGCCTGAGCAGCTTCTAAATCAGAAGTGCTTGCACAACCAGTAATAGCGATTGCAGCGACTACCATGGATATTTTTAATGCAGATAACTTCATAATTAGCTCCTTAAATTGTGATTGAGAACTTGAGGGTAAACTCTTGCTTCAGCGTTTTAGATAGTAGCAAAACAGAAACTTTCAAGTTTGATACAAAACAATAAACAGCCTATCTACACATCAGAAAAATCCTCTGCCACTTTTCTATAATTTTCTACAGCTTGTTTAAAAATCAGCTTAGCCTGTTGCGATGCAATTGCATGGTCAATAATGGGTGCAGGGTAATCACACACTGTACTCATCTTGAACCAATTATGGATATCTTTTGGCGAAAAATTCGCCAGCTCAGGTATCCAGCGATAGATATATTCACATTGGGCGTCAAACTTTTGCTGCTGCAACCAGGGATTAAATATCCGGAAGTAAGGCTGTGCGTCACAACCAGTAGATGCGGCCCATTGCCAATTACCGTTATTGACGGCGCTATCGTAATCAATCAGAGTTTCTGCGAAGTAACGCTCTCCCCAACGCCAGTCGATATGTAAATCCTTTACCAAAAATGACGCCACAATCATCCTGACACGATTGTGCATATAACCCGTGGCATTCAATTCCCGCATCCCGGCATCCACTATAGGGAATCCGGTTTTACCTTCACACCAGCGAGAAAATTTATCCCGATCATTTGCCCAATGAATATTTGCATACTGCAAATGAAATGACCCAGTAAAGACATGGGGAAAATGAAAGCCAATATGATTAAAAAAGTCACGCCAGTATAACTGTCGCAATAAAGGAGAATCTGCCCCCAATTGTTTGACGATTGACCAATAAACCTCACGAACCGAGAGCGTGCCAAACTTTAGATGCACAGAAAGATGGCTGGTGGCATCCAAACCAGGAAAATCACGCTGAACGGAATAATCCTGGCAATCACCAATATGCTTTAGCGCGTCGATTCGCTGATTGCATATATCAAAATCTACAGGAGATATACGCCAATATTCCGACAGTCGTGAAGCCGAAAAAGCATATTGCCGGTGTAACTTCTGAAAATTGCCCTGCTTAACGGCTCTCTCTTTTTCTACCGGAAACTGTTTGGCCTTGTTATAAAATGGAGTAAAAACGGTATAAGGCAAATTATCCGCCTTCAAAATAAATCCAGGCGGGAATAACAAGACATCATCATAAGCACACAAGGCAATATCCAGGTTTTCCAGCAAAGCTCGTAATTTCTCAAACCTTTTCTTGCCATGGATTGTATATTCGCAGTTTACAAATATTGCATCTATGCCATTACTTACAACGAATAACTTTATAATATCAACGTAACTTCCTGATAATAAAAACAATCCAGAATCAAGATCATGTAATTTCTCATCAAGTGAGTGCAATGCATTCAATAAAAATTGTTTAGCAAATTGTCGGACATGAGGCTTTTGATTAAACACTGGATCAACCACAAAAGCGCAACTTACCACTTCCGACTGCTCCAAAGCTGCATTCAATGCCCTGTTATCATTTATTCGTAAATCGCGATGGAATATAAATAATGCGTTTTTATACCTTTTCATATTGGCTACAAGTTCAGTTCAGTTAAGTTAAGTTAAGTTTCTTTTATACGATCTGAATCGACATATCGATTCAAACGATAAAAACTATCGATACCGGTGTGGCTACCTGAAATTTAATAAAAGTGAATAGTAAAAAAGGACGTTTGTGATGGAGAGCAGAAAACTCGCCAGAGTATTTTCTGGCGAGATGAAAGGAAAGTAGTTAGCGATTAACCGGTACAATGCCAATAGATTCACGCACTTTTTTCAGCATGGGCTGACTAAAGCTACGCGCCTTGATAGCACCTTTTTGCAAGATCGCCTCAAGATCATCGTGTTCATTCATATAATGCTGATAACGCTCACGCGCCTGTGAAAGCTCTGCATCAATCAAGGCATGGAGTTCTTTTTTTGCCTGGCCCCAGGCAATGCCGGCGGCAAATTGTTCACGCATATATGTCACTTGTTCTGGCGTTGCAAAAGCCTGCCAAATCTCGAACAAGGTGGAATCTTTCACCTCTTTTGGCTGACCAGGCTCGAGCAGATTAGTGATAATCTTGTTAATCGATTTTTGCAGGCTTTTTGAGGTATCAAATAATGGAATGGTATTACCATAACTTTTTGACATTTTACGCCCATCAAGACCTTTTAATACCGCAACATGATCATCCACAACAGCTTCTGGCAATACAAAAGTTTCACCAAAATGGTGATTAAAGCGCTGGCCAATATCCCGGGCCATTTCTACATGTTGGATCTGGTCGCGACCTACAGGAATCTTTTGGCCGCCAAACATCAAAATATCGGCAGTCATTAAAATTGGGTAACTAAATAATCCCATAGTAATGCCCTTGTCTGGATCAGGATTGCCCGCATCAATGTTTTCCTGAACCGCTGCCTTGTAGGCATGGGAACGATTCATCAAGCCTTTTGCGGCCATGCAGGTTAACACCCAGCTCAACTCAGGAATTTCGGGTATATCCGATTGCCGATAGAAAACAGCATTATCAGTATCCAAACCCAACGCCAACCATGCGGCAGCAATTTCAAGGGTCGACTGCCGAATTTGTTTGGGATCGTAGCATTTTATCAATGCGTGATAATCGGCCAGAAAGTAAAAGGATTCTATATCGGGATTTTTACTGGCCCTGATAGCAGGACGTATTGCACCCACATAATTACCCAAATGCGGAGTTCCAGTGGTAGTAATGCCCGTTAAATAACGTATTTTGCTCATGAAACTCACATAAAGATTGATATAGGTCAGCCATTATAACGTTTAGTGAAATGTCTATGTAATCCCCACAGATGGTTTATTGAGAAAAGCCAGTACATCCATTACCATGATTCAGTAAACATTAACAAAATGATATAAACCACAAAACCGGGAGAATTTTATAATGATTAAATCAATCCGTTGTATAAGCCTTGTTATTGCACTGACTGCCGGTTACGCACAAGCGTTGTCTCCTGCCGGGGAAAACCAGATTAAAGCCCTTACACTCGGCGGGCCAACCAGTATAAAAAATACCGCTGAAAGCATTTTTCGCGTTGGCAATGCCGAAGTTGAAGTGTCTGATACCTTGGCTGAAATAGTTCTTCAAAATTATACCAGTAGTGACGGACAATATATTGATGCAGTTGCCTGGAGTGCCAAAGCTTTGGGCAAAACCGGAAACGCACGTTATCGGAGTGTTCTGAGTGAAGTGTTAGAGAAAAGTGGAAATAAAAAACTGAACAAGCATGTAGGTGGCGCTTTAAAAATGCTGCCAGAATCTTCCGCAGATCAATATGTAAAAGGCACTGTCAATCTTCAAGCGAAACGCGATGAAGCCGCAGCCTCTATACCAGCACCCACGACTGCTTCGGGTACACTCAATAAAATTACTGCCGCCTTACCAGGCATGAGCATGGAAGAAGTTTATGCATTATGCGGAACTCCTACAGCTACGACATCGCATATCACCGGCAAACAATTCAGGCCTTTCAACTTTAAAGGCGGTGATGATGTCCGCACTTACGCATTATACAAAGGTCAGGGCAAAATTGTTTTTAATCAGGAATCACGCTACACAACTACATGGAAAGTACTAGAAGTTGTTATTGACCCTAATGAAACTGGCTACCCTTGATTTATTCCCTGTTAAGGCTTTATTTTGATAGAGATTAAACAGCTCAGTTTCAACTATCCCGACAGACCCAATAAAACCCTCGACGATATCAATCTGGATATCGTCGAGGGTTCGCTATTTGGTTTGCTGGGGCCAAATGGGGCTGGCAAAACTACACTTATCAGCATACTTTCTGGCTTGCTGCCCTATGACACAGGCAACATTACTATCAACGGAAAAGAACTGAATGAACTCAACAAACTGAAAAAACCGCTTAGTTCTCTGGTACCACAAAGCCTGGCCTTTTACCCAAAGCTTACCGGCAAGGAAAATCTGGAGTTTTTTGCTGCCATGCTGGGCATTACTCCAGCCAACATTAACGCTGAAGTTGCACGCTGCCTGACGCTCACTCAATTGGATACTTATGCCGACTACCCTTCGGCAACCTATTCAGGTGGCGTTAAACGCCGCTTGAATATCGCCATTGGCTTACTGAATTCACCATCGATATTATTTCTGGATGAACCTACCGTGGGCATTGATGCTCAATCCAGAAACTTCATCCTGGAAAGCATCAAACAGATCAATGCTACTGGAACCACCATTATCTATACTTCGCATTACATGGAAGAGGTAGAGAATCTCTGTGAAAAAATTGCCATTATTGATCACGGCAAGATATTGCTGAAAGGCAATTTGAAAGACATCCTAGGCAAAAAAAATACCTTGTCGGTTTATACCAGTCAGCCGATTTCGGAAGCTCAATGCAATGAACTGTGCCGGCATAATCTTGCCGTTAGCCAACATTTACACACACTGGATATCGTTATTGAAAATGACCAGTCTAAAATTCATCAGGCACTGGCGTTATTTGCCACACTGGGCATCGATATCGACAAACTGTCTTATGGCAACCAGCACCTGGAACAATTGTTTCTCGATCAAACCGACAGAAAATTGCGCGACTAAACCCTTATGATTATTGCGACCATCAAAAAAGAAATGCTCTTGCTGACGCGCGATATTCACGCTTTGGTAGTGTTGTTTTGTATGCCGCTGGCATTTATCTTGATTATGTCGCTGGCCATGCAGGATACCTACAAACAAAATAATGCACTGAAAATCAGTGGCTCATTATTTGCCGACCAGCCGAGTGATTTCTCCAGGCACTTGTCAAATTACCTGTACAAGATTCCTTATATTACCTGGATAAAACCGGAGAATCGCACCGTAGCGGATATCAAGGATGACGTGCGTAACAACCAGCAAGATTTTGTACTGCAAATATCGCTGAAGCCGAACATCCCTGAGAATGAAGAACCGAGCTACACCATTACATTATTTTTGTCGGCCAGCGTTACACCTCAATCCCTGTTATTAATTGAATCTGCCGTCAAGGAAGGTTTAGGCAAAAATCGCCTGCACACCTTTCTAAGCCAGCTCAATAGCTCCAGCGATGCTGCGATTGAAGCCAATATTGCGAATATTGCGAGCAAAGACACAGTCACTTCCGAATATCTGTATTACAACAACACCAACCGCATCAAACCAACGTCGGTACAACAAAGCGTACCGGCGTGGCTGGTGTTTGCGATGTTTTTTGTGCTGATTCCGATGTCATCCGCGATGATTTCGGAAGTCCAACTCGGCACACTGCGGCGCTTGCGCTCCATGCATATCTCCTCAGGCAAATTCCTGATCGGAAAAATAGTGCCATTCCTTATCATTAACCAGATTCAGTTTATTATCATGATTGCCACCGGTAAATTCATCATGCCATTGTGTGGCGGTGAAGCACTGGTGATAAATGGCAGCCTTGCCGGATTGTTATTGATGTCATTAAGTACCAGCTTTGCAGCGGTAGGTTTTGCCTTGTTGATTTCCGTCGTTGCCAAAAGTCAGGAACAAGCCACTGCCCTTGGCGGCACTTTTAATATAATTCTGGCAGCCATTGGCGGCATCATGGTACCTAAATTCATCATGCCCGCTGCCATGCAGGCTTTTGCCAATGTTTCACCGATGTCCTGGGGCTTGGATGGCTTTCTGGAAATCATTTTACACGGCGGAAATGCAATGAACGCATTTCCTTATGCTGCAAGCCTGACAATATTTGGTATCATTACCGTCTTGCTGGCGACTTTAATTTTTAACCGACGTATCAACTACAATGAATAAACCGACTTTAGAACAATTAATACACGATTTAAAACTGCTCATCATTGACGAATGCGATAAATCTGATGACATCGAGCTTGACGATTTTGCTGATGACCTACCGTTATTTGGTGCAAAAAGTCCTCTGGCACTCGATTCGCTCGATACCTTGCAAATCAGTATGGCCATCCAGAAAACCTATGGCGTGCGCATTGAAGGCGCAGGCGAAGTGAGAAACGCCATGCCTTCAGTGCAGGTACTGGCCCAGTTTATACTCAATAATCAGGGTTAATAACGGATGAAACCTGTTTATATTGCTGGCTCCAGCCTTATCTCGGCATTAAGTGAAGACCTCGATATATCTTCAAGTACTACTAGCTATATAAACCTGACTATTCTTGGTCACACCCATACTTTTCCTTATTATCAAATCCCCAACCCGGGCATTGCCACCGGCATACAAAGGCTTTACACCATTACCCATAAGGTTGTAGCTGATGCCATCCACGCAGCCGGGTTAAGCAATAAACAACTCGAGGAAACTGCGCTGTTTGTGGGTTCAACATCGTTCAGTATTTTTATTTCCGAGCAAACCTATTCGCAGGAATTAACTATCAATGCCAATGCCAGCCCTATTGGCCTTACTGCCTACGAAGAACTCACCAATTATATCAAGGCGCAATTCTTCCCCAAGGCTCAAAGCTATACCTATCATACTGCCTGTACCTCCAGCGTGAATGCGTTATTGCATGCACAAAAAATGATTGCTGTTGGCAAAATAAAATATGCCCTGGTAGTAGGTCTGGAATTTTTTAATGAGACGACGCTGTTAGGCTTTCACTCCCTCGATTTAATCAGCAAAAGCAAAATCCAGCCATTCGGGGTAAATCGTGATGGCATTATTTTAGGTGAAGGTTGTAGCGCAATAGTATTAAGTACAGAAAAACCAAATTCACCTAATCCTGTTCGCATCATGGGTGGCGCCACAATGGTCGACATCGACAGCATGACTACGGTAAACCCTGATGGATCTTCTATTGTTAATGTCATTAGCCAGGCACTTGAAAATACTCACACACAAGCTAGCGACATAAAGGCAATAAAATTACATGGCACGGCAAGCTTCTCTAACGACAATGCCGAATCTATTGGTCTGAAAACTTTCTTTAGTGGGAAATTGCCTCCGGTATTTGCGCTAAAACCCAGCATTGGTCACACACTGGGCGCCTGCGGAACTAACGAAATTGTCATTATGTGCAAATATCTTGAGGGCGGAAAATTGCCCGGGCTTCCTAATGAATACCCCTTTGATGACGAGTTGGGCATTAGCATTCCACAAAAGGAATTTACTGTTGAGCCGGGCATATTTTTGCTCAATCATTTTGGTTTTGGCGGCAATAACACCGCCCTAGTTATCAGCAATACGGCCACTTAAATTATGTATATTTATTCTTGCGCGTCTTTTCACAATGACGTTAATGACGAAGAATTACTCAATTTAAAAGACGAAGTCAAAATCAGTTGTGGCGCACATATCCGTCGCATTGACCGATTTATCCAACTGGCGCTGATTGGCTCTCACCGATGCATAAAAGGTTTTTCTCTTGCCGATAATACCGGCCTGTATGTAGCCTCAAGCCAAGGGGCAAAGGGCAATATCTCCAGATCACTGGAACAGATATACAAGGAAAAACAACCCTTGATGCCTTTGAATTTTATCAATATGGTAGGCAATGCAGCATCATTCTACATTGCTAAAATTCTGAATATCAAAGGCGTAAACCTGTTCCTGACGCGCAATGAATTCACCTTTGAAGAAGCACTCGAACTCGCTTTGCTGGATATTAATACCGGCGTTTCCGATATCGCTTTAGTGGGTACGATTGACGAGTGCATTACACCGCTTTCACACCACAGGGCACAGCTAAGAATTGCAGCTGACAGATTGCTTGGCGAAGGCAGTCACTGGATGTTGATTGGCAATAAAACTTCGTCATTAGGGAAACCCATTGCCGAAATAGCCAGTCTGGGATATTTCACCAATTACCAGGATGTAGAAAATTGGTTAGGTGAAGCCCTTGAATCCAAAGATAAAAAAACGTTTCACATTGCCTTTGGATTAGGGCTCAGCAATGCCAAAAAGCACAGTCTGGGCAATCATCCCAAATGCAAAAGCAGTAATGATTACACGATAAAGGCAGGATTTTATGAGAGCTTAAGTGGCCTGGGCTTAATCCAGACCATAAATGACTACAATGTCTTTTCTGATGAAACAATTTTTTTACACATCGATGAAAACAAGCAAGGATGTTTTTCGTGTATGGCCTTTATCCGGCCTGTATAATCGCCAGTACCCAAGGGTTAAAGTGTTTTCAGCAAACGCCAAACCTTTTCTTCTGCATCAGCACATTGCAATAAGGCATCCGACAACATCGTAAAATCAGCTTCCTGCTTTTTCTTGCACATCTTTGCCGTTAGCAGTGCAAACTCACGCCATTTGTCACCTGCCTCTGTCATCATTCTGGATGCTTCAAGCAACATGGGCACATTAATTTTTTGGCTGGCCTCTTGCAAGAAAGACGCATAAATAAAGCGAAAGCCTGCACCACCCGTGCCTATTTCTTCTTGCATACGAATGATGTTCCCCAGGAATAATTTGACCGCTCGATCATCTTTTAACGACGAATCGATTTTGCCAATTTTTCTGGCCAGGTAACGTATACCTTTTATACCAACAATGGGAACAGGACTGCCAATCATGATCTTCACATTATTGGCAATGGACTTCCTGATCACCTTGTTAAAATCGACAGTCTCAGGCACTGAATGAACGACGTACATCAAACCCTTTGCCGCCAGTGCACCCTTGGCAAAACGCGCCTTTTTTAAATCGGCTGAAGTCGCTTCCATAGGCTTATCAAAGATGGGATCACTGATCAAATAGTTATCACCGCTTTTGCCATAGACAATCAAATTGTGGGCATTAAAGTGAAAACGCATATCCGCAGGAAAATAAGGCAACCAATAAACCGATGCCTGCATACCCACCAATTGCTGTTTTTCTAACGCAACATCCAAAGCTCGCATACCCTCTTCCTGATTATTGAACTTCTGGAAAGAAATATTCACATTGAGTTTTTTACGCAACCCACTAATGATCCATTTCGGGGGCATTCTATAAGCTATCAATGGTTGGCCATTGATTTTGACAAACGGAATATAAGCAAACGTCAGCGCCGAAGTTAGACCCAACGCCATAGGCTCAGAAATATCGAGGCCTTTATGATTCAATAAATTAGACATTACGCCACTTTCACAGTGGGCATATTGTTGATGCCTGAAATGATTATTCATTTATTTATCTATATTACCGGGGAAATTGCGTAGCGTTATTTCATCGATACCTAAAACCTCACAGTATCGAATCAGCATGGAAGAGTTTAATTTCCGGAAAATCTCGGGGCGAAAATGCCGACGTACGCGCCATTGAAACATACCGACAGTTTGAGACAACATAAGCAGATCCATGCGTTTTTCTGCCATGAAATATTCCAGTGGCGATGTTTGTCCCTGTAGAACACGCTGTTTGATTTCTGCTGTAATACGGTTAATTTCATCAACTGCCATTAGGGTGACAGTATTTTCTACCTGCCAACCTGTAGATTGCACAGTGGCATATTCACCACTTTCATTAACTCCATATAATAACTTGGTGTGCCCGGCATAAGTTGAACTATTATCTTGCGGAGCATTATCAATCTTCATTGGTCAAACTACACTCAACAACATGAATGAGGATGAAAAACGACCGCTTTCAGGAATATAACACAATATTTTCTGGCCTTTTACCAACTTCCCGGAATGGAATAATTCATTCAGCATGATAAAAATAGAAGCCGATCCAGTATTACCCATGGCAGTGAGATTGGTAAACCATTTATCAAAAGGAATTTCGAAACCAATGTGTTTAAGCCCGTCATAAACCTTCTGACGAAAAAACTCAGAAGAATAATGCGGCAGGAAAAAATCAATTTCATCTGGCGTTATTTTTCTGTTTTTCAGGATATCAGACAATGTTCTTTCAACCGTGTAATGGATTACTTTTTCGTTAAGCAATCTAACATCCTGCTTAACTGACATTATAGATTGTTCTTCACGCTCATCAGGGGAGTATTGCGTCCAACCTTTAAGCTTGCCGTCAATTTTTTCACCACCCGCATACATACAAACTTCTTGCTCATTGGCATAAGATCGAATATCAATCCATTCTACCTGTAATGATATACCTTGCTCATTAGGCTTATCTTGCAGCAATGCAGAACCAGCACCATCAGACAACATCCAGCGCAAAAAATCTTTCTCAAAAGCCAATTCTGAATGACTCTCCAGATCATTCACTTTGGATTCAAGCTCCTGTTCAAACTGATAGCCACGCATAATGTTAGAAGCTGTTTCCGAAGCCACAACAACTGCGACATCATGCAAGCCGGCAGTCACTGCCATATAGGCATATTTCAATGCTGTAATTCCACACAAACACACACCTGAAGTTGTAACCACTTCTGAGGGAGGATTACCTAGCTCACCCTGAACCATTACAGCATGACCTGGCATAACCTGATCCGCCATGGAAGTACTCGCAGCCAGACACTGGATAGCCGATAAATCAAACCTGTTTTTTGCAAGTTCTTTTACTGCATTGGCAGCCAACTGGGCATTTGTGTAATTACTTTTACCCGTTAAAGGATCAATAGCGTAGTAACGGGCTTTTATGCCGTTATTTCTTAAAATAATTCTACGGGCACGCGAAGCTCGTTCACCAGCTTGTCCTAACACTGTTTCCATTTCATCATTAGAAACAGGTTTATTGGGCATAAAAACAGCAAAATTATTAATATAAACAGGTCTAGCCATTAGTTCATTGATTCCATATTGTAATTGTCGTCACCTGAGGGTAATGAATAGTAGGCTTTTTGCTGCTCAATTCTTTTTCTCAACAATGGGGACAATATTTTTTTTATAATCGCACTCAATGGTACGAAGGTTAAAATTAATGTAACCAAATAAATCACATAAAAATAAATTAACACCCGCCTCACGGGATTTTCTTTACCGCCAATACTGCGCAGCAACTTACCCCAAATGACAAAACCGCGACGCGCCATCACTTCGCTCATGATAAGATTCTCATTCACGCTAACAGCTTCCAGACCTTGCAACATGGGATGAGTCAAATCCGGTTCGGGTTTTAACAATTCTTTTCCTATCGCATCACCAAAACGACTCGCTGCGGCGATATTATGCTCTGAAACACCTGCCTTTGGCAAAAAGCCAACAGGCCCTTTTTTTCCTGTCAGCATCCATAATGGTGTTGAAATAAAACTTAACGCTGTTCCCGCCGCATCAATTAAAACCACATTATCGATCAAATGAGCGCCTAATGTCTCCAACAACGCCTTTACCTGCTCTTGTGCCTGCAACCACATATTCCGGCAGCCAATTATAGTCATTACCGGTTTATCTTTCAGTATTGCTTTGGCTTCCTGACTTTTCAGAAATGCAGTGATAGGTAATGAGGGAGATAGAAACCAGACTTGATAAGCGATAATAACCAGATCAAAACCCGCATACTCTTTTACAGACAAAGACAATGGCTGCATAGGAATAACATCCAGATTCACTGTTTCAGGGAATGTATTAAAAAAATCAGTAAACCCCCAAGGGAAGGAAAATGCCTGTTTAGGGCGTATTTCTTCCAATACAACCTCTATTTCCTTATGCTTTAACAAAGGCTCCACAATTGACTTAACTATCTCGCTCAACTGTCCTGTCTGCGAGTAATGAACAACAAGAATTCTTTTCATCAGAAAATTATCATATAAATGGCATAAGCATTAACGACAGACTGGATGGCGCGGCACAATTAACCGCAAAAGAAACTTTGAAAATCTCATAATATCCCGTTAGTTTTGTTTGATTGATATTAAATTGAGTAAAAGATGTTGATCATCCACACCAAAATGAATGATAGCATCTTTGAACAGCAAGGACTGCTTCTTCTGTCCACTACCTGTTGAAAAAGCAAATGGTTCAAGAGGCAAGCCAGATTCTGATAAATCAAGATTTTTATTGCCATTAACATCATGGAAAAGCTTTATGGCATAGTCACTAAAGGGCAACAATTCAAAAGTATAGTTTGCCACTTTACCAACAGTAACTGAATTGATTTCCGCAACCCGGAATGGCTGGGCATTCCAACCCGCACCGCCACTGGATTGATACAGCGCAATTCGAAGAGATCCTTGCCCAGATGATACATTGGAAATATCCAGAACCAGGCTCCCTTCGGGGGCATTTTCGCCTGCCAATACAGCCGGGATAAATACGCACCAGAAAAAGAGTGTTTTTATGCTGAAAACAGATACATTCAATGGCATAACCCCATAAAAAACAAAACCATATCATCGCTACCTATTGATAAAACAAACATTTTCTTAATAATATGGGCAAAAAAACAGTAGAGCAAATAATGAATTCCCAAAAGCAGTTTCAAGTTGATAGTTGGGCAGCATGGGCTCCCGGCATTTCGACATCGGATGAGTGGAATGCTTTTCATAAAGGCGAACGCTCTATTAATCCAGAATTATCTGCTGATGTCGCTTTTTTGCCGGCCATGCAAAGACGACGGCTATCACCTTTGGCACGTGCAGCCTTCCATGTTATCGAAAAAGTCATGGAGAATGCCGAATTATGCCCCAGCATTTTTTGCTCTACCTATGGTGAAACACAAAGAACTTATGGAATTCTCAGTGATATTGCTCATCAACAAGAGATTTCTCCTACTGCCTTCAGCCTGTCTGTCCATAATGCCATTTCGGGGCAATTCACTATTTTTTTCAATAATACCCATCCAACCAGCGCAATGGCTCCCAGCGAAAATGACTACCTGACAGCTTTTGCTGATGCCTTGGGGCAATTGGATGAGCAAGCCAAATCTGTGCTTCTGGTGTTTTATGAAGAAGCATTGCCGGAATTTTATCAGCCCTATGCCCGCAGTACCGATTATCCTTGCGCCATGGCATTGCGCATCAGCAAACCTGATATCGCTCAAAAATCTGTTTATACACTTTCTTTTAACGCCAATAATCCAACTGTTACCCCCGAAAATCCGATGCCAATACACCAGTTAATCCGGTTTTTGTGTGAGAAAAACCTGTTACTGGCATTGGGCAAATGGACATTGTCCAGATAATGCAAAAACAGGATTTTTATTATTGGCGCTTGATTGCTACTGCCATTAGCTTCAGCACCTTCGGACTTGGCGGAATAGCGCTGCGCTTATTATTCCCACTATTACATTTACTGCCAGGCAACCAACAAACAAAAGCCAAAAGAGCACGCAAAATTGTTCATTTAAGCTTCCGCTTTTTTATTGCACAAATGAAGTTTTTTGGAATTTACACCTATGAAACCCATGGACTGGAAAATCTGCAACCCGGGCAATTAATTATCGCCAATCACCCTACCCTGATTGATGTTGTTTTCCTCATTTCTTTTATAGAAAACGCTAACTGTATTGTAAAATACAGCCTTTTCAAAAACCCTTTTACACGTGGCCCGGTAACAAATGCCGGCTATATACCTAACATTGAAGGCAATCAATTAATTAATGATTGCGTAAACAGCCTGAAATCGGGTGATTCATTGATCATTTTCCCCGAGGGGACTCGCACACCGATCAACAATAAGCCTAAATTACAACGCGGTGCAGCCAATATTGCACTGGCCGCAGGCATAAACCCCACCATGATCTCTATCAAATGCAGCTCAAGCTTTCTTAGCAAGGGGGTAAAGTGGTACGATATACCCCTTAGTCGGCCGCATTTAAGTTTTGAATTAACGGAACTGGGTGATATCTCGAATCTTACCCTAGATCCCAAATCGGCAAGGAAATTATCCGATATGTTCTTGAATCATTTTTTTGGAGGAAGCAGTAATTGTCACTAGAATTGGAACTTAAAAATCTCATCATCAAAAGTCTGGATCTCGAAGATATTACGGCTGATGATATTGACTCAGGCGCACCGCTGTTTGGTGATGGCTTAGGTCTGGATTCCATTGATGCGCTTGAATTAGGTTTAGCCATTTCCAAGCAATATGGTATAAAAATTGACGCTGAAAACGAAGCAACGAAAACGCATTTTGCTTCTATCTCCAATCTCGCAAAATTTATTCAATCCAAGCAATAATTATGAATAATCAAAACGAAATCTACGATAAACTTAAAAAGATCCTCATCGATACCTTTGAAATTGATGCGAATGACATATCCCCTGAATCTCATTTATATGAAGATCTGGACATTGATAGCATTGATGCGGTAGACCTTGTTGTGCAGTTAAGGGAATTAACTGATAAAAAAATCAAGCCAGAAGACTTTAAATCTGTTCGCACTGTTCAGGATGTTGTAAACGCCATAGAATCGCTTGTTGCAGCAGCAGACTAAGTGCATTCACTCACTGATGAATATTCGCTTGTTGCTCAACGCCGGACTGTTAATACTCACAGTTTTATATCCCGTTGGTGTTTATTTCGGTATTCACTATCTGCAGCCGCGTTATTTGATTTTGGCCTTACTCGCATTATTCATCATTCGCTTTATCATCAATACCAACACTGATGTAGAAAATAGAAAACAACAGCGTATTTTATTAATTGCCATTGCGCTGTTTTCACTACTAGTGTTTATCAGCAACAGCATCATCGGATTACGGTTTTATCCTGTCCTTGTAAGTGCTGTAATGCTGGTAGTATTTGCTTATACCCTGCTCAACCCTCCATCAATGATTGAACGACTCGCACGCCTTAAAGAACCTAACCTGCCCGATAATGCCATTCGTTATACTTATAATGTTACTGTTATGTGGTGCATTTTTTTTATTGTAAATGGCAGCATTGCAATATTCACAGCATTATACAGCAGCATGGAAATATGGAGCCTCTACAATGGCTTGATTTCATATATTCTCATGGGCTGTTTATTTGCAATAGAATTCCTTGTGCGAATTAGGGTAAGGAAACATCTTCCATGATTACCTCTTTATCATTATTGGATATCACTCAAGGTAAATTCCCTGAAGAAAAAATAGTGGCCATAGAAAAATCCGGCACAATAAGTTATGGGCAATTTTTAAACGATATTTCAACTCTGGCAACCAGACTTAATAGCAATAACAAAGAACACTGGGCTTTATATACCGACAATGCCTACCCTTTTGCTGTGGGTCTTTTTGCACTATTACAGTGCAATAAGCAGGTCTTTATCCCGGGAAATACTACAGAAACAACATTAGATACATTAAAATATTTTGTTGATGGATTCATCGGGGATATCCCGGGAGCTGACCTTCAAATAGATGTGAATACACCTAACACCCATAATATTCTTGAAAAACTACAGTATCGTACCAACGAATTAACCATCTTTACCTCGGGATCTACTGGAGAACCAAAACCCATAAAAAAATCTCTTCGGCAATTTGAAAGCGAGATTAACGCACTGGAGCAGTTATGGGGTGATAGTATCAATGATGCTGAAGTGGTAGCAACGGTTAGCCACCAACATATTTATGGACTGATTTTTCGCATTTTATGGCCTTTAGCCAGTGGTCGAATTTTTCACAGCGATCGTGCATTAGATCCAGCGTTAGCCATCAAGGAAGCCAATAGATCAAAAAATGGGGCAATCTGGATTGCCAGTCCTGCTCACTTGAAAAGACTTCACGAAAACCTGGCATGGACGGAAACCCGCCAAAAATTACTGCGTGTATTTTCATCGGGAGGCCCACTTTCAAGTGATGCCGCAGAACAATTAAAAGCATGGCATCAGCATTCCGCCACTGAAGTGTATGGCAGCTCTGAAACCGGCGGCATAGCATGGCGGGAACAATTCTCAGAATTCAACCATTGGCGACCTCTACCCAATGTTCTAGTCAAAATAGATATTGATTCTCGTTTACTGATAAAGTCTCCGCATATTGATGCAAGCCTCTGGCATGAAACGGATGATTCAGCAACATTGATTGACGATGGCAGCTTTTCCCTGAATGGCCGACTTGATCGCATCATTAAACTGGAAGAAAAACGCCTGTCACTGGTTGAACTGGAACAGGCTATTACAAAAACTTCCTGGGTTAAAGAAGCTTTTTGTACTCTGCTTGCACCGGAAAAAAACCTTCGGGAAACACTCGCAGCAGTGATTGTACTCAATAACACTGGCATCCAATTAATGAATATTGAAGGTAAAAATTCATTAATTAAACAACTTAAAGAAAATCTGGCTTTACACTTTGAACTGAGTTTACTCCCAAGAAAATGGCGTATTGTCGATCAGATTCCAACCAATGAACAAGCTAAAATCAATCTCTCAGCCATCAAGGGTTTATTTACCAGCAATGAATAACGCCAATCCCATGCCGCAACCACTCAGCATCGTTAAAGTTGATGAATACAACTTTTCCTTTGATTTTTTTATCAAGGAAGACCTGATTTATTTTCCAGGCCATTTTCCTGCCCAATCTATTTTGCCAGGTGTTGTAGTGATTGATTGGTGTATGCAATTAGCCAATGAACACTTCAAAATAACTCCTGAATTTGAAAGCATGGAAGTCATCAAATTCAAAAAACTGGTCATGCCGAATCAAACCATAACATTGCATCTAAAATACCAACCGGAAAAAGCAAAATTACATTTTCTAGTTGATTCTGATGCAGGCGAACACAGTTCAGGAAAAATTACGTTACGCACCCAGACAATAACAGGTCTCTGCTAACCATGTTTAAACCCTGCATTATTATTCCTGTGTATAACCATGAAGACGCCATTGGACAAACCGTGAAAAACCTGCGGCCTTATGGTTTGCCATGCATTCTGATTAATGATGGCAGTAATGAAAAATGCACAAATACACTGATAGCCATTGATGCTGAAAATAATTGGATAACCCTGATTCAGCACCTGCAAAATCAAGGCAAGGGTGCAGCAATAAAAACCGGGCTTCTTGAGGCATTAAAAAATGGTTTTAGTCATGCCATCCAGATTGACTCTGATGGCCAGCACGATGCTACCGATATTCCCAAGTTTTTAGCCCTTGCTGAAAATCAGCCTGATACACTTATCACTGGCATACCCATTTATGATGAAAGTGTGCCTAAACATCGCCTTTATTTACGCTATATCACTCATGTCTGGGTTTGGATCAATACCCTTTCGTTCAATATCAAGGATTCCATGTGCGGATTTCGGGTTTATCCGGTAAATATCACCACCGACCTGTTTACCCGCGAACAAACTCCTGATCGCATGGAATTTGATACTGATATCCTCGTCAGATCACATTGGGCAGGTATACCCATTCTTTCTATACCCACAAAAGTGCATTATCCGATTGATGGCGTTTCTCATTTTCAAGGATTGCGCGATAACCTGCTTATCTCGAGAATGCATGCACGTTTATTTTTCGGCATGATTAAACGTTTACCCAAAATCCTCTTTAAAAAGTTATTTTCATAATGAATGACAAGCAGCCAACAAACCATGGAAACTGGGGAAATAAGGAGGAAGTAGGCGTTTATTGGCTTATGCGTCTGGCTTTACTGCTTCACCTTTTGCTGGGTGGCATCTTGTTTCCCTTGATTCTTTACCCCATCGTTAGTTACTACTTTGTTTCCAACAAAGAGGCTCGAAAATCTTCAATCTTATTTCTACAGCACATAGAAAATGTCGCTCCGCATACTCAAATAAGGGCAACATTTTGGTTCAGTTTTTTACATTTCATGCAATTTGCCCAATCCATTCTTGATAAGTTTTCAGCCTGGGGCGGCAGGTTATCGCTGGATAAGGTTGATGTTCATGGAAGAGAAGAATTTATCAACAGCCTTGATCAACAACAGGGCGCACTGATTTTGGGAGCACATTTGGGCAATACTGAAGTTATGCGCGCCCTCGCCACCCTCAACCAGCGCGCAAAATTGAATATTCTTGTGCACACGAAGCATGCTAAAAACTTCAACCGTTTGTTAAATAATGCCAGCAGTGCCAACACTATGGAGTTGATCCAGGTGACCGATTTAAGTCCCGGCATTGCCATTTTACTGGACCAGAAAATATCTCAAGGCGAGTTTGTTTTTATTGTGGGTGACCGTATTCCCGTCAATAACACCGGGCGCACATTAATGGCGCCCTTTTTAGGAGAGCCCGCACCCTTTGCGCAAGGCCCATTTATATTGGCGTCCTTGCTAAAATGCCCTGTTTACACACTTTTTTGTATAAAAACACAGCATAAATACCAAATTTACTTTGAACATTTTGCAGATCGGATAAAATTACCCCGGAAAAATCGTGAAGAAGCCCTTCAATCATTCATAAATAACTATGCAGCTCGTTTAGAAAAATACTGCTTAATGGCTCCACTTCAATGGTTTAATTTTTATCCGTATTGGCAAACATCACCAGACAATCACAAAGCATAAGGGAACAACAATATCGTGACTAAATCCAACACTACAACTACCCCAATCTGTCTTGATGGCAAACACATTTCTATCGAACAAATCGTTACCATTGCCACGCAAAAAGCCAATTCCACTTTGGGCAACTCACCTGAATTTATCACCCGCATCAATAAAGGGGTAAAATTCCTGGATAGCCTGCTCGAAGAAGAAGGCCTCATCTACGGTGTGACTACCGGTTACGGTGACTCGTGCACAACGTCCATCCCCAGAAACCTGGTTGAACAATTACCCAAACATTTATATACCTTTCATGGCTGTGGCCTGGGCGATGTATTTGATCCAATGACATCCAGAGCCATTGTGGCTGCACGCCTCAACAGCCTCGTGCAAGGTTATTCCGGTGTTCGTTATGAGTTATTGCAACAGCTCCAGCTATTGCTCGATCACGATATTCTCCCTGTTATCCCGCAGGAAGGTTCGGTCGGTGCCAGCGGCGATCTAACACCGCTTTCCTATATAGCAGCGGTACTCTGCGGCGAACGAGAAGTATTCTATAAAGGCGAACGCGTTCCCACCATGACTGCATTCAACTACAAAGGTATTACACCTTTAACATTACGCCCGAAAGAAGGATTGGCCATTATGAATGGTACAGCGGTGATGACCGCCCTTGCCTGCCTGGCCTATAAACGTGCTGAATACCTTTGCCAATTATCAAGCCGCATCACCGCATTATGCTCTATCGCCATTCAGGGTAATGCTTATCATTACGATGCCCTGCTTTTTTCCGTCAAGCCACATCCTGGCCAAAACCAGATTGCCGCATGGATCCACAACGATTTAAATATTGGCGACGCGCCACGCCACAGTTCACGCCTGCAAGATCGCTATTCATTACGTTGTGCACCCCACGTCATTGGTGTTTTACAAGATTCACTGCCATGGCTGCGCCAGTTCATTGAAACCGAACTCAACAGTGCTAACGATAATCCCATTGTTGACGGCGAAGGTGAGCATATTTTGCATGGCGGACACTTCTATGGCGGCCATATCGCTTTTGCAATGGACAGCATGAAAAATGCCGTCGCCAATCTCGCTGATCTACTTGATCGCCAAATGGCACAATTACTCGATGTGAAATTTAACCACGGCTTACCACCTAACCTGACTGGTGCTTCTGCAGACAGGGCTGCTATCAACCATGGCTTTAAAGCAGTACAGATTGGTACTTCTGCATGGACAGCCGAAGCACTGAAACAAACCTTGCCTGCCAGCATTTTCAGCCGTAGCACTGAATGCCATAATCAGGACAAAGTCAGCATGGGAACTATTGCTGCCCGTGATTCTTTGCGTGTATTGCAACTCACTGAACAAGTCGCTTCAGCCATGTTGTTAGCCGCCTGTCAGGGTGTGAACTTACGCATCAGAAAAGGTGAACTTAACGAACAACATCTTTCTTCCAGCATAAAACAAACGCTCAAGGAAGTTGGCGAGATATTCCCATTCCTGACAGAAGACCGGGCTTTGGAAGCTACACTCAGGGAAACCATAACCCTGATCCAGAAAGAACACTGGAGCCTTTATGCCTAAGCCTGTGAGCCCCTGGTCAACTGAAGTTACCATTGAAATTCCTTTTCATGATGTTGATCTATTGGCCATCGCCTGGCATGGACACTATGCAAAATATTTTGAAATTGCTCGCTGCAAGCTTTTTGACCAGATTGATTATAACTATGCTCAGATGAAGGAATCGGGCTATGCCTGGCCAGTCATTGATATGCATATACGTTATATCCAGCCTTCAACATTTCGCCAGCACATTATTGTTCAAGCCTCAATTACTGAATATGAATATCGCCTCAAGGTTGAATACAAGGTGCGGGATGCCGAGACCGGTCTACGCCTTACCAAAGGCCATACTATTCAGGTTGCAGTAGACATGAATGCCAATGAAATGTGCATTGGCAGTCCTGATATCCTTTACCACAAGTTGGGGCTGGCACCCGATGCGTAAAATATCCATCCTGATACTTTCTGTTAGCCTTTTAACAGCTTTTCCTGCACTGGCCGGCGATTTGGAAACTATCAATAAAAAACTTTTAAAACCCGAATTTTTGCAGGCTGCTTTCACACAAAATAAATTCCTGAAAATTTTAACCATGCCTTTGGTTTCCAATGGCACTTTCTGGATCAGCCAAAAAAATGGTGTGGTGTGGCTCATGGAAAAACCTGCACACTCCCAAATTGTTATCACACCAACCAGAGTCAGTTTTTCTGACAACCAAACACAGAAAACAGCAAAATCGATGGAATATGTCGGCAAAATACTACAAGGCCTGCTCTCTGGCGATCTCGCAAAAATCAATGAACAATTTAATATAACCATTAAAAACACTGGCGATGCCAACAATAACTGGCTAGTAGAACTCGAACCTAAATCCCTGTTACTCCGCAAAGGCATACAAAGTATTTCAATGACGGGTAATATTTATATTGACCAACTAATCTTGCATGAAGCGACAGGAGACCGGACAGAAATTAACTTTCACGATATCCAGGCATTAAAAACTTTACCTCCCGAGATAAACAATGCCTTTAAAGCTATCTGAACATAGTCTTGATGATTTAAGTGCAGCGCGGAAACTCGCCAGTGTCTGGACATTCCTGTTTGTTTTACTCGCCGGCATTGCCTGTTATGTGCTGCCCAATATCCAGTTCGAAACTAACATTTTATCCTTATTGCCCCATAACGAAAAAAATCCGCTTATCTTAAAAGCCCAGGACAAACAAAACAGCTTGCTAAACCAATCCATCATATGGCTGGTGGGTGCTGATACTCAGGAACATGCTTTTGATAATGCACAGGGACTGGAAAAAAATCTGTCTTCCAGCCAATTATTCGAAGAAATCAATTTACGCTGGAACAGCAAAGATGCCATAAACAGTTACCAGCAGCTATTACCCTACCGATATAATTTTATTACCGCTGAAGATAAAACAGCAATCAAGCTTAATCCCGAAACCTTTGCCAATAACAGCATACAATTACTGTACTCGCCTTTAGGCATTCAACATGCTTCAACTTTATTGCAAGATCCATTATTTACGTTAGGCAACTACATAAACTCCCTGAATAACAGCGATATTGAACTGTACCAGGATGTCGCCATGATTAACCACGGTGACAAGGTTTATGCGTTGTTAATTACCAAAGTCTCAAATCGCAGTACTGATACCAATAAACATGCAAAACTGATTGATCTATATGAAAGCAGTAAAAAGAACTTAACCCATAAGGACAGCAATTTGCTGGTTGCCGGCCTGCCGCTTTACTCCGCTTACGGTGCACAAAGCGCACAGCATGAAATATCTACCATTGGCACACTTTCTACAATTTCAGTCATTATCCTGCTTGTTTTTGCATTTCGCTCAATACTGCCGTTAACACTTTCGATTATATCCATCAGCGTGGGGATACTTTCGGCTCTCACCATATCAAGCCTGGTGTTTGATAAAGTTCACGTGATTACCTTGGTCTTTGGCAGCAGCCTGATTGGTTGCATTGATTATTCTTTCCATTATTTTTGCAATAGCTTCCAAAAAGACTGGAACTCCTATCAGGGCTTGAAAAGCATCTTTACCAGCATAGGACTGGGCATGTTAGGCTCGGTCATTGCCTTCCTTAGCCTGGCATTTACGCCTTTTCCCGGTTTGCAACAAATGGCTATATTCTCTGCCACCGGTCTATTTAGTGCCTGGCTAACAGTGGTGCTTTTGTTTCCTTTTTGGTCTTTTAAATTCTCTTGCAAACACCCTATTCCACTTACCCGGTTCTATCCAGTCTATCTGGAAAAATGGCCCGCGTTTTTCAAAAAATACCGGATTGCTTTTGCAATAGGTGCTTTAGCCATTGTGTTTATAGGCTTCAGCCACCTCAATATCCAGGATGATATTCGCAGCATGCAAAAGCCTGATCCGGTTTTGCTGGAGCAAGAAAACGCCATCAAATCAATTTTTAAACAGAAAAATGATGCCCAGTATTTTATCGTCAGCGGAAAAAATATCAGCGAGATACTCATTCATGAAAAACAATTAGGCGCACAACTAGGCAAAATGATTCAGGATAAACAACTGGATAACTATATTGCGCTCAGCAACGTCTACATCGACGAACAGGGACAACTGGAGAACCATGCACTGATAAAATCAGTCTATTTTGATTCCGGCATCGTGCGTAATCTATTCAAAAGTATCAATATGGACGAACAATATATCAATAGCATTTACGATGAGATAAATACTACCACAGCCAAATCTCTACCTATTGAACAATGGCTGGATACAGCGCCGCAAAACTGGAAACAACAATGGCTGGGCTGTAAAAACCAGCAATGCGCTACGATTATCAATCTGAAAGGTATAAAAGATATTCAGGCCATGGCATCTCTGGCATCTCCTGATTCGGGGATCTATTTTGTTGATCATGTAGCAACCATCAATAGTATCATGCATCAATACCGCATTATCGCCGCAATTTTTGTGGGTATAGCCGCCTTCTTGATTATCCTGATGTTATGGTATGCATTGAGCCTTAAAGCGGCACTGACTATTATCTCGATACCCTTAACTGCCATCACCCTTACCATAGCTATATCCGGCTTGCTCGGTACGCCGTTTAATTTATTTAATGTCTTTGCCTTGATACTGGTTTTGGGTATTGGATTCGATTACAGCATCTTTCATTATCTTGGCGAACAGCACAAACAATCGACTTCGTTAGCTGTTTTACTCTCATTGATAACCACTACTTTATCCTTTGGTTTATTAATGCTCAGCCAAACCACCGTTATCCAGGCCTTTGGCTTAACCCTAAGTATGGGCATAGCCTGCGCTTTTTTATTATCCCCACTCATTTCTGTACAACAAACCGAGGTATCTCATGAGCAACATTGATGCAGATGTATTAATTATTGGTGCCGGCCCTTCTGGCGCTGTAGCAGCCAAACTGTTAATACAAAAAGGCTATAGCGTAATTATTATCGAGCGCCAGAAGTTTCCGCGTTTCTCCATCGGCGAAAGCCTTTTGCCACAATGTATGGAATTCCTTGAAGAAGCCGGCATGACCCAGGCTGTGGTTGATCATGGTTTTCAATTCAAGGATGGTGCCGCTTTCCGCCGCGACCACCGTCACTCAGTTATCGATTTTAATGATAAATTTTCACAAGGGCCGAGCACCACGTTTCAGGTACAGCGCGGTACGTTTGATAAAATCCTTGCTGATGAAGCAGAAAAAGCCGGCGCAGACATCCATTACGAAGAAGAAATACTCAATGCGGATTTCTCTGGCGACATTCCAGTACTGACCGCCAAAGACAAAGAAGGCAATACCAACATTTATCGTGGCAAGTTTGTGTTAGATGCCAGCGGTTTTGGCCGTGTACTGCCTCGCCTGCTCGACCTGGAATACCCTTCCAACTTTCCTGTGCGACAAGCGCTGTTCACCCACATTGAAGACAACATCACAGCTCCTGATCATGACCGCACAAAAATCCTGGTAGGGATTCATCCAATCCACAAAGAAGTCTGGTACTGGTTGATTCCCTTCAGCAATGGCCGCTGTTCTTTGGGCGTAGTCGCTGAACCCGCATTCTTTACCAAGTATGAAGGCACGAATGACGAGAAACTGAAAACCATTGTTAATGAATCGAATGATTTGCGCCGCATTCTCGATAAAGCGGTGTACGATACTCCGGTGAACCAGATTGTCGGTTATTCAGCTAATGTAAAATCGTTACATGGCAACAAGTTCCTGCTGTTAGGCAATGCCGGCGAATTCCTTGACCCGGTATTTTCTTCTGGCGTTACGATTGCGATGAAATCAGCCAGCATGGCCGCCAACCTGCTCGACAAACACTTCAAGGGCCAATCGGTAGACTGGCAAAAAGAATACGCTGAAGAACTGCAACGTGGCGTTGATGTTTTCAGAACCTATGTTGAAGCCTGGTACGACGGCCGCTTCCAGGATGTCTTGTTTCACCCTAACCCCGACAAAAAAATCATTTCGATGATTGCCTCCATTCTGGCAGGTTATGTATGGGATCAAAGCAACCAGATGGTCAACCAGAGCTTACGCCGTCTTAATGCCCTGGCAGAACTGTGCAAGGAAGCCTGATGCAAAAACGCGCAATGCAGAAAAGCCTGATAGTTATCCTTGGCGGTATATTACTGCTACTGGGTGGCTGTGCGTGTTTTTCTGGGCATAACGCTTTCCCTGTGCTTCCATCACCACAAGCAACCCTGATGAATAAACGCATCACGCAACTGGTAAAAATTGATACCGAAGATCAATCAGAAACTTTTATTGCTGTGCTAGAACTGCATACTGATAAAACCCAACTGATAGGTTTAACCACGACTGGCATAACCTTATTCACCCTGGAGTATACCAGCAGCTACCAGGAACTGAATGTCGCAGCGTTATATTCCAACACCATCAAACCCATGCAATTATTAACTGAATTGCAATTGGTCAACTACAGTACAGACAAGATAAAACAGCAACTACCGGAAAACTGGAGTTTGGATACCAAAGGTGAACAGAATTATTTACTGTATAAAGATAAAACAAGAATCAAGGCTAGTTTTTTTACCGATCTGACCAACCCGGGGCCAATAACTGTTAACAATATGGCAGATGGACATACTTTGACCATCTCCCGTTTAAATATTGAAGATACGCAATGAATCGTTACTTTATCAATGATTTTGGCATGATCAATGCGTTAGGCAATGATAAGGCCAGCATTTTTAAAAACTGGCTGGCGAATATTAGCCCGGGCTTGACGTATGGCGATGAATACTTTGCTGACCACGCCTGCTATGTCGCAAAGGTATTGGGTGAATTACCTGCAGTGCCCGCTTCACTAGAAATGTACAACTGCCGGAATAATGAATTATTGATAGCCGCTTATCTGCAAATCGAAGCGACTGTTAAAAACCTCATTAACCAGTTTGGCAAACACCGTATTGGCATTGTTCTCGGCACCAGCACTTCAGGTATCAGTGCTGCCGAGAAAGCCCTCGCTGAAAAAATACAAAGTGGTGTCACCCCTGGATACTATCATTTCAAACAACAGGATATCGGTGCCGGCAGTGATTTTTTCAGCGCCTATACCGGCATTAACGGTCCATCGCTCACCGTATCAACGGCCTGCTCTTCCAGTGCTAATGCTTTTAATACAGCGCGCCGTTTAATGGAACAGGATTTTTGCGATGCCGTGATTGTTGGCGGGGCAGACAGTTTATGCCAAATGACTGTACAAGGATTTTCAGCACTGGAATCAGTGAGTCCTGATATTTGCCAGCCCTTTAGCAAAAACCGTAATGGCATCACTATTGGTGAAGCCGCCGCACTTTTTGTATTCAGCAAGAACCCTGCAAACCTTGAACTCTATGGTATCGGGTGCAGCTCTGATGCACATCATATTTCTGCACCTGATCCTTCTGGAAAAGGTGCCTGTATCACTATGAAAGAAGCTTTTGCACAATCACCTTTTGAACATGCTCAACTCGATTATTTAAACCTGCATGGCACTGCAACCAAACTGAACGATGCCATGGAAAGCACAGCTGTTCACAGCATCTTTGGTAATACCGTTTTATGCAGCTCAACAAAAAGCCTCACTGGTCATACTTTAGGTGCTGCCGCCGCTACCGAACTGGGATTATGCTGTTTGTTATTATCCGGGCAAAATACTGAAAAGGTCATACCGGCCCAATCCTGGGATAAATCCTATGACCCTGAACTGCCTTCATTAAACATTGCTGATGGCATAAAAAAAACAACAACATTAAAACTGTGCCTGAGCAATTCATTTGCCTTTGGCGGCAACAATATCTCTTTATTAGTAGGTCATGCCCATGAATCCTTCTGACATTCCTGTAGCCCAATTAGTGCCTCATGCTGGCAATATGGTACTTATCAGCCAGTTGATATCCGCTGATGAGCAGACCGCTCAAGCGATAGTAAAAGTGGCTAACAACGGCTTATTCTGTGGTAATCAGGATCAGGTTCCGGCGTGGGTTGGCATTGAGTATATGGCACAAACGATTGCGGCATGGGCAGGCTTTCATGCCCATATCAACAACGAACCAGTGAAGATGGGGTTTTTAATTGGTACACGCCGTTATACCAGCAATGTAACGCATTTTAACTGTAATGTTACCCTGACCGTAAATATTGAAAAAAACTTTGGCGAAGAAAGTGGATTGGGTTCATTCAATTGCGTCATCAGTGGTGATAATGTCAATATAGTATCCAGCCTTAATGTATTTCAGCCCAATGAAGAGCAAATCAAGGAATTAATGGAGGCAAAAAAATGAGTAAAAGTGTATTGGTTACAGGTTCAAGCCGAGGCATTGGCAAAGCTATCGCACTGCGCCTGGCTCAATCAGGCCACGATATCGTGCTGCATTGTCTGGCCTCCACAGCAGCGGCAGAAAAAGTCGCTGAAGAAATCAGGTCGCTGGGACAAAATGCCCGCATCCTGCAATTTGATGTATCTAACAGGGAACTCGCTGCAAAAGTATTGACCGAAGATATTGAAGCCCATGGCGTTTATTATGGCGTGGTCTGTAATGCCGGCATTACCCGCGATAACGCCTTCCCTGCCATTTCCGGCGAAGACTGGGATCTTGTTTTGCGCACCAATCTCGATGGCTTTTATAATGTATTACATCCATTGATTATGCCTATGGTACGCAATAAAAAAGGTGGCCGAATTGTGACGCTATCTTCAGTTTCCGGCTTGATGGGTAATCGCGGCCAGGTTAACTACAGTGCCGCCAAAGCCGGCATCATTGGCGCAACCAAGGCGCTGGCGTTAGAACTGGCGAAACGCAAAATCACGGTGAATTGTGTTGCCCCGGGATTGATTGAAACCGATATGACCGAAGAGGTTCCGGCTGAACACATCGAAATGATGATACCCTTGCGCCGCATCGGTCAAGCCAATGAAGTGGCAGCGGCTGTCAACTTCCTCATATCGGAAGAAGCTTCTTATATTACACGTCAGGTTATCGCAGTTAATGGTGGGCTTTGCTAATGAAACGCGTCGTTATTACAGGTATGGCGGGATTCTCGCCGATAGGCAACAACTGGGAAACTATTTCTGGCAATCTGAAAGCGCAGAAGACTGGTATCGTCAGAATGGATGATTGGGATAAATATGATGGTCTCGATACGCGCCTTGCAGGTCCGGTGCCAGATTTTTCGACCCCTGCTCACTATAATCGCAAAGCCATTCGCAGCATGGGTAAAGTGGCTTTAATGGCAACAGTAGCCAGTGAAAATGCACTGATTGATGCCGGGCTTTTGAATTCACCCATACTCACCAGCGGCATGACTGGCGTTGCCTATGGCTCATCAACCGGCAACCCGAGTGCTGTTGCTGACTTTGGCAATATGCTGATGAACAACTCCACCAAAGGCCTCAATGCCAATTCCTATATCAAAATGATGGGCCACACCACTGCCGTTAACGTCGGTGTATTCTTTGGCTTACGTGGACGTGTCTATACCACATCCAGTGCCTGCACTTCCGGCAGCCAGGCGATTGGATATTCCTATGAAGCCATCAAGAATGGCCAACAAACAGTCATGGTTGCCGGCGGCGCAGAAGAACTGTGCGCTACCGAAGCAGCCGTATTTGACACCCTGTTTGCCACAAGCACCAAAAATGACACGCCGCATATCACGCCCAGCCCCTTTGACATTGATCGAGATGGACTAGTCATCGGCGAAGGTGCCTGCACCCTGATTCTCGAAGAGCTCGAACATGCCAAGGCTCGCGGTGCTAAAATATATGGTGAAATCGTCGGGTTCGGCACCAATTCTGATGGCACACACGTCACTCAACCCAACAGTGAAACCATGGAAATCGCCATGCGTCTTGCCTTACAGGATGCCGCAGTGGCGCCAGATGTTATTGGCTATGTGAATGCCCACGGCACTGCTACTGATCGCGGTGATATTGCCGAGAGCCAGGCCACCTACCGTGTATTTGGCAATCGCATGCCCATCAGCTCTTTCAAAAGTTATACCGGCCATACCCTGGGCGCCTGTGGCTCGCTGGAAGCCATGACTACCTTGCACTGCATGAATGAGGACTGGTTTTATCCTACTGCCAACCTGAAAAATGTTGATCCGGCATGTGGTGATCTGGCGTATATAAAAGATGATATTCAAAAGATTAATACACAGTACATAATGACCAATAATTTCGCCTTTGGCGGTATTAACACTTCCATCATTATCAAACGTTGGGAATAACATGAACGATACAAAATTTTATGACGTAGTTATTATCGGTGGCGGTCTGGCAGGCTTATCGCTGGCCATTCAATTGACAAAACGCCTCTCACCTTCACCATTAAGCATTGCCGTTATCGAGCGCATGAAACATCCAGTACCTGATGCAGCTCATAAAGTGGGAGAATCACTTGTAGAACTTTCAGCCCATTATTTTTCTGATGTACTAGGATTAAAAGAGCATTTAATCAAAGATCAATTACCCAAACTCGGCCTGCGTTTCTTTTTCAAAAATGAAGATACCGAAAAAGACTATCGCAGCCGCATGGAAAAAAGTGTTGAATTCGGCGCAAAAAAATTCCCGCATAGCCCCAGTTATCAGCTTGACCGTGGGATTTTCGAAAACTTTTTGGCCAAACGCTGCCAGGAACTGGGCGTCGATTTTATTGATGACACCAAGGTCAATACCGTTAACATCACTGAAAAACAGGCGCAAAACAGCGTGACTGCGGTGAATCTCAGCACCAACACAGAAACCACTTATACCTGCCGCTGGCTGGTAGATGCCTGTTCACGTATGTCGCCCATCAAACGCCACCTGGATCTCGCCGAAGAAAGTGACCACAAGGTCAGCTCTGCGTGGTTCCGTATTGGTACAAAAATGGATATCAATGATTTTTCCAGCTCAAAAGAATGGATTGGCGATCATACCGGTGATAACTCACGCTGGTTCAGCACCAACCACTTTATGGGTAATGGCTATTGGTTATGGTTTATCCCCTTATCTTCCGGCTCAACCAGTATCGGCATTGTTGCAGATAATGAATACCATCCGCTGGAAACTTATAACACCATGGATAAGGCGATGGAATGGCTGAGGATGCATGAGCCACTTTGTGCCGAACACATAGAAAAACAACTCGATAAATTACAGGATTTTCGTGTATTAAAAAACTTCAGCCATAGCTGCAAGGAAGTATACAGCGCCGACCGCTGGTTCCTCACTGGTGAAGCCGGTGTATTCCTTGACCCTTTTTATTCTCCCGGCAGTGATTTTATTGCCATGAGTAATACCTTTATCTGCAACCTGATTGAAGATGATTACAAGGAGACCGGTGCGTTTAACAAAAACTGTTTTATCCTCAATCTCTTCTACCTCAACATCTTTAAAAACACCAGCCGAATTTATGTTAACGAATATGCTGTGTTTGGCAATGCCAAAGTAATGCCGATGAAAATCCTCTGGGATTTTGCCGTGTACTGGTCATTCAATGCCTTCCTTTATATACAGGGCAAGTTTGTTGATACCGATGGTCTGTTTGCCATTCGCCGACATTTGGAAGATTTGGGGCAAATGAACATGGAGATGCAACCCTTTTTTATTGAATGGGCAAAAACAGATAAAGGCAATACCCAACAACACTACATTGATCCTTTTAACTTTGAATTTCTTGAACACCTGAACAAGGGCTTATATGAAAAGCTTGATGATGCCCAGTTTGAACAACGCTTTATGGAGAATATCCGGGGCATCAAAACCCTGTATAACAAAATGATCAGCGCTGCAGTAAACGAAAATCCAACACTGGCTCCACCTGCATCGGCGATAGTTTCCAGCAGCAATGATAATATCTTCACAACCCTGATAGGGAATATGAAGGCTGCAGGATAGTTAATTCCTTGTTAATCCTGAACATTCATTCCTGCAACGGAATGAATGTCTAACACCGACAATTGAAATTAATTAACAACATAAATATTAAAACCAGTAGAAGCTAAAAATTACACTTTGCCAATAAGGCGCCGTTATGTCGAAAAGACTCTACGAACATTTCAATAAAGAACAGGACTTCTCCAATATTGATTATATTGTCGTAGGTTCTGGCATCGGCGGTTTGACCACCGCTATTTTTTTAGCAAAGGCAGGCAAGCGCGTAGTCATTCTGGAGAGGCATTATATTCCCGGGGGTTTCCTCCACACCTTCCGCCGCAAAAAAGGCCTGGAATGGGATGTGGGTGTGCACTATGTAGGAGAAATAGGTCAAGGCAAACCGTTGCGCATGTTCTCTAACTACCTCACTAATAATGAACTTGATTGGGCCAGTGTTGGCGACATCTACGACAAGGCTTATTTTGGAGACGATGAATATATTTTTACCAGTGGCAAGGAAAATCAAAAAGAACAGCTTTACCGTTATTTCCCCGAAGAAAAACAAGCTATCGATGATTATTTTGAATTAATAAAAAAAGCCCAACAATGTGCCTCTATTTTTCTTTCAAAAAAATCGCTTCCGGCTCCCTTAAAATTCCTTGTATCCATTTTTTTCAAACGTTATTTTCGGCGATACCTCTCTTTAAATACTTATGACACGCTTAGCAAAATCACCCGGAATGAAAAACTCAAATCGGTATTATGTGCACAATGCGGAGATTATGGCCTGACACCGAAAAAAAGCAGCTTTGCAGCTCATGCCATGGTGATTAATCATTTTTTCGGCGGAGCCTATTACCCTGTAGGAGGCGCTGATAAAATTTACAAAAGTATGGTCAAGGAACTTTACCGGCTTGGCGGAAAGGTTTATGTGAAAGCCGATGTCTCTGAGATTGTTGTAAAGAACAACAGGGTTGAAGGTATCAAGATCGAAGATACATTTATTCCCTGCAGGAATGTCATTAGCAATGCAGGTGCCAACAACACCTACAAACACTTACTAAAAAACACACCCTCCAAAGCTGCTGAAGAAGTCAGCTGTGTCAAACCCTCGCATTCACATATCTGCCTTTATATAGGCCTCGACCAAGGCGCTGAACAGCTGAACCTGCCTAAAAATAATGTATGGTTTTACAAGAACTACGATATCGATAGCATGCTGGATAAAACACTCGAGAATGTCACTTCCGATATCCACTTCGCCTATATTTCATTTCCTTCAGCGAAGGATCCATCGTGGAATGACAAACATGCCAATACCGCAACCATACAAGCTATGACCGTGAGCAATATCAGCCAGTTTGATAAATTCAAGGATGACCCATGGTTACAACGCGGTGCGGAGTATCAAGGTATAAAGGAAGAATTTACGAAAAAAATGCTCGCGAAAGTTTACTCGCTTTTTCCGCAACTTGAAGGCCATGTTATCTATACAGAGGTTTCAACCCCATTATCGACGAAGCACTTCATGAATTACGAGTCTGGAGAAATATATGGCCTTGAACATTCTCCTGCCCGCTTCGAACTCGATTGCCTGATACCTAAAACAAACATCAGGGGCTTATATCTTACAGGGCAAGATATCACACTAGTAGGTATTGCTGGCGCCATGTTATCAGGCGTGTTAACTGCCACAACTATTCTGAAATGGAATATCTGGAAAAACTTCAAGGACATGAGCAGCAACTACAATCAACAAGAATAAAGCGGGATATTAATTTTTCAAAACTGCCACCGTTAGTCGTGCAATAGAAACATCCTTGCCTTGTGGAGTTTGAATAAGGATATTCCATACTTGGGTACGTTTACCAATATGATATGGCGTAGCTTTCGCAATGACATAATCCTTGGTAATAGCGCGCACATGATTGGCATTCACGTCCAGACCTACACACGTCGAACCCGGTTCAGACGACATATAGGCAGCTATACTACCTAAAGTTTCAGCCAGTAATACCGACGCTCCGCCATGCAACAAACCCATAGGTTGTTTGGTACGTTCATCAACAGGCATGGTGGCCCTGATGAAATCTTCACCAATTTCTATAATTTCAATTCCCAAATGACTAACAGCAGTATTCTGGTTAAACGCATTTGCCTCCGCCAGACTGAAAGGACTTTTCCATATAGAAGTCATATTGAATTTTCTCGTTAGTAATTTACAGTAACTAGGGCACAATTAAATTGCATTACTCGACGCGTCTGGCTATTTCCAATAATAACGACTGCATTTTTTCAATCAATTCTTTGGCATCAGGATAAAAATTATCCTCTGGCAATTTTTCCATAGCCAGACATAACTCCGCAAACCCCATTGCACCCACTGTTTTAGCACTTGACTTGAATTTATGCCCCAGACTTCTCAACATACTGATATCTTCAAGATTTAATGCCGCTTTCATTTCATTAATGCCTTTTTGTGAGCTTTCCACAAATCGCGTAGCAACAAATTCACGCAACTTATCAATATCATCACCTAACGATTCTGCGAGAATTCTTAAGTCGATGATCTCTGGATCATGGCAAAACCAGTTAGCATTACCAGACAAGGCATGAATCTCTTCAGTTGACACAACTTGCACAAATTGCTTTTGATCCAATTTATTGTGTGATTTATTGTTTATCCATTGGGAAATCGTTGCATAAAGGTAAGAAGGTTTAACCGGTTTACTGATAAAATCATTCATTCCCGCATCGAGACATTGCTGTTGGTCTTCTGTCCACGCATTGGCTGTCATGGCAATCACAATCATATCTTTCAAGGTAGCATCAGCACGAATAAGGCGTGTGGCTTCCAATCCATCCATTTCAGGCATTTGTACATCCATCAATACACAATCAAAAAGATCATGTTGCAAACGCAACAATGCTTCCCTGCCATTTCCAACCACAGTAACCACAGCGCCGGCCAATTCTAACAACTCTGTTGAAACTTGCTGATTGATCAGGTTATCTTCAGCAAGCAAGATACGAATACCTTTCATGGTACTGCGATATTCACTGGCAGAATGCACAGAATATTTTTCTGCTGCCGCTTCATGATGTATTTCCTGGCTTTTTGAGATTCTGACAGTGAACCAGAAACGGCTACCTTGATCGGGCTGACTGATAACTCCCACTTCTCCACCCATCATTTCAGCCAGCTGCTTACTGATCGCCAAACCTAATCCGGAACCGCCATATTTTCTCGTTGTTGAAGTCTGACCCTGCCTGAAGGATTCGAAAATATGTTGCTGCTCATTGAGTGGAATACCAATACCTTGGTCCTTAACTTCAAATCGAAGCAAATAATCGTGTGCGGAATCATCAACAACATCAACATCCACAATAATATCGCCATGGTCAGAAAATTTAATGGCATTATTGACAAAATTTATCAGTATTTGCGCCAGACGTAATGGATCACCGCGCAAGTCCCGTTCTACTACACCTTCCATTTCAACAATGATATTCAAGCCCTTATTGGCAGCTTTATCCATGACTAACGTATTTAATGTATCGATAACATGATCAAGGTTGAAATCAATATCTTCCAGAACAACCTGCCCGGCCTCCAGTTTGGAGAAATCAAGGACACTATCAATCAGGCTTAACAAGTGCTGCGCCGAAAGCTGGATTTTCTCGACATAATCACGCTGTTTCAGATTAAGATTGGTTTTCAGTGCCAGATAACTCATGCCCAGCACACTGCTGATCGGCGTGCGGATTTCATGGCTCATATTAGCCAGGAACTCGCTTTTTTCCTGCGTTGCTTTTTCTGCCAATCTTTTAGCATTGGCCAACTCCTGGGTGCGCTCCCTTACGCGCGCCTCAAGACTTTCATTCAAATCATGCAGTGTTTTTTCAGACTGTTTTTGTTCCGTTATATCACGGGTAACAGCCTGAATTAGCGGTTTCCCACCAATAGTGACTGCCGTCAGCAAAATACTGCAAGGAAATTCTTCACCTGTAATACGCTTATGTGTCCATTCAAAAAAACAGGATCCATGCTGCATCGCCTGATCGACCACAAACATGGCCTTATCAATGGATTTTTGACCATCAGGCTGGAATTCAGGAGAAACATCCAGCGGCCCCAGTTTCAGGAATTCCTTTTCATTGGCAATACCAAACATGGCAATAGCCTCACGGTTACCGGAAGTAAAGGTATTCAACGGAGGCTCACTGGTCATCAAGGCGTCTTTGGAGCATTCAAAAAGTATTCGATGGCGATCCTCGCTTTCATGCAGGTTTTTCAATGCATATTCAGCATCTTCTTTTAATTCCCGCAAACGGTACTGATCTTGCCTGCGCTGATAAATAACCAGTGCCAGCGTAATCCCGACCAGGGTCAACACCAGCATGTAAAACCAGAAGTTTTGTAACTGCTCATTAGTTACCGCATCATCAACCGCACCCACTTCCTGCAATACACCTAACAATGCCTGTATAGCGGTTATCAGGATTACCAGCAAAACACCATGGCGACCAAAGCGTACTGAAGCCCAGGCAATAAACAAAAACATCCAGTAAGGCTGCGCAATATTGGAGACGTACTGGGATAACCATCCCATAAAAATGATCTGCCCGGCTATCACAGTTAAAACCAATAACGCCAAAGTTTCGATAATCCGGGATTTCTGAAACCACCCTTTAGGAAATTTATACCAAACCAGAATCAAAGGTGTAACAAGAAGAATACCAAGAACATCTCCCTGCCACCAATGAAAAACGTTATTCAACAACTGGTCAGTTGCAATGATATTAAAAAACCACAATGCAAACGCACCCGTAACAGCCGCAACAACAGAAGAGAGTGCCCCGGCAAAGGTGAGATACATATAATCGCGTGACTGGGTCAAGTGGATATGAAATTCGCGGCTACGCCACAAAATGGATGCGCCGATAAAAGCCTCCAGTGTATTACCTACAGTAATCATTAATGCCATTGCAGGGGGATTGCCTGTCCACAGGTTGGCAATAAATGCACCTACAACAATCGCAGGCAAATAGCGTTTACCCCCCAGCAATAATGCTGCAAGGGCAATGCCGCTGGAAGGCCAGACAATGGAAACCACCCCATTCGCGGCAAAAATGGATAACATAACCTTGGCGGTCAAAGCATAGGCTGCAATCAGGGCTATGTGTTTGAGCAGGCCCACAGGGATGGGTTTTTCAATGATATCCATATAATGCTCTGGCACCGATGCTGATGGAATATTTCATGACGTGATGGATTCACTATAATCTGCCATAACCACAAATATCATGGCAAAGCCTGCCAGCCACTCATGCCATTTTGGCCAGGGCCTGAGGATACCCAGATATCAATATGCCTGATCGGGCAAAGGGTTTGAAATGATTCATCCTGCACAATGATATCGAGTATATAGCTTGAAAGCTCCTCCACTGTAGTATTGCGCACCGGTAACAGCAAGGTATCTTTTTTCAGGAATAGCATCACTTCATCGGCAAAATGCACATGGTAATAAAAACCGTGTTCTTCAATACGCAAATACGGGGAGTGTTGCGGAATCAACGTATATTCATCCAGCGTTTCGCACACCTGCATCACTTTCTTTTTCAGCTGTGAGTAATCCACACACATACCGTTATCACCCACTTCAGCGACAAAGCTGGCTTTCACCTTGAAGTTATGGCCATGCAAACGCTCGCGTTCAGTGGCCGAAAACACGGTAAAATGGGCAGCTGAAAATTTCAGGTAATCTTTATCGATTTCAATTGTTGTTAATCGTTGGGTTTTATCTGTTGTCACTCTGGCAACTCCGGCGTTCTGCGCTGTAGAATATCATCGCTACGCGCTTTCAGTTTATCTAACGTTTTATTGTAGTCATCAGGCATAATCCAGAACTGCCCTGCCTTTATTCCCCGCAGGGTATATTCGGCCACTTCTTCCGGTTCGGTCAGTTCAAACTCGATACCGGTTGCTGCGGTGAGCTCCCTGAAATTACTGTACGCTTTACCTGTACTTCCGGATTGTGCCGCAAAACGCTCCGGGCGTGACTGGGCAGAATTGAGGATACCGCTGTTAATCACATGCGGGCCTGGAAACATCACTGCGGCCTTTACTTTCGATTGTGCCTTGAGCAACTGGTAATGCAGGGTTTCCGTCAGGCTGGTTAATGCCGCTTTTGATGCCGCATAAATGGGTGTTGTCGGCAACGAAGTGATGCCACCGTTGCCCGATGATGTATTTACTATCAGGCATTCTTCGTTGCTGCTCATCATCCGTGGCACAAAGGCACGTATACCGTTCACTGCACCCAGTGTATTTACCGCGAAGCCCCAATCCCAATCTTTGGCAGGCAATGTCCACAGAGGTCGTGCCGCTTCACTTAAACCTACTCCGGCATTATTAAAAAGAATATGTACATTGCCGAAACGGGCAAAACATTCATCAGCCAATGACTGCATCGAAACATCACTGGTCACATCGGCCTGCAAACCTGCAACGTTAGAATAACCTTGTGCCTGTAATTCACTGACGGTTTTATCCAGGTTCTGTTGCTGGATATCCACCAGCACCACTTTGGCTTGTTCATTCGCAAAAGCCACTCCGAGCGCACGACCTACACCGGAAGCGCCACCGGTAATCACCACCACTTTATCTTTAAAATCTTGCATAGCTATCCTGTGAACAACTGATTATCGACAATGATTATAACTCTATACCCTTCTCATTCGGCTCATCATAACGACCGTGAAAAAACGGCATCAGCCATTCACCCGGCACTTCACGCAATAACTTGCCACTGGTTTGCGTTGCACCTTCGGCATATTCAATACTGACCAGCTTGCGCACAGGCACATCAATCAACGGGTCATTCGGTGATTCACGCAGCTGTATTTCCCCGGTACATTCGCTAACATTGGTATAGTTACGTTGCCAATCCAGTTGCGTGAGAAAACAACTACCATCAAAGCCCTGTTCACCACTGATTTTCGGCATTGCTTTATAACAGAAAAACTTTTCGTCAAAAGCAGCAGGCCCTTTCCCAGCACCTATTTCACCACGGATTTGCATAAAGTTGATACCATGCCGGCGCACCCTCACATCAAAATGGGTATCGTTAACGGTAAAATCCACTTCGGATATTTTTTTGGGTTCGCCAAAACGCTCGCGTCCCTTAATGCAAATAAATTCGCCTGGCATGTACATACCCAAAACGTAGGCCCCTTCAACACCTTCATGGGTACAGCGCACAGCCACTGTGGTAGCACCTATCTCAATGGTATTTTCAGGACTGACATGCATGGCCACATGCGCAAACTGCACAAAAATTTCTGGCCTTGCTCTCGGCAATAAGGGTTTGGGCAACAAGGCCGCGACGATAGCAGCGTCGGTTTCGTACACAGCCCGAATCGACCTGACTGTATTTTTTAATGCCGGAGCCGCTGTCGGTGCCGACGTGCTGATATCTTTAACAAACCGTAAACGTGCCATAAATCACCTTGCTGTTATTACTAAAGCCTCCCCTGTTTCACAGGGGAGGTGGCACAAAGTGCCGGAG
>CAZTZY010000006.1:0-54720 GCA_964617765.1 uncultured Spongiibacteraceae bacterium | reverse complement strand
TGATACCTTCCTGCCAATGGTGTTTTCCTGTTGCCGGTTGCTGCAAGGCAGGCTTCAACAGGTCACGAATTACAGCTACCGATGCCGGGCCGTTATACCAGCCCTTGTCATGGGCTTTCTTTAATTCAAACACGGCTACGCGCACACTGGCCAGCGCGCGAGATTCATCTTCATCTTCGGTGGCGTAAAAATCGGCAAGCAACTGCAATAAATCGTTATACCACGCCATCACACTTCTCGATTGCGCTGCAGCCTTGCGGAAATCGTTCAGTCGCTGCCAAAATGATAAAAAGCTGTCGAACGCACCTGATGAACCGCCTTCAATCAGGTCGAGTGGCATCACGTCGTAACCTGCATCGGGTAACGACAAGAGGTTATCCGTTGCGTAATTATCTTCAACTGCCATCGCATAACCTGCCATCATGCGGTTGATCGCGAACTCCCAGCTATATTCATGATATGCAGGCAAACCTAACGCCTGGCGTTGTTCGGCATCGAGGCCCCAGCGCGCGCCGCTTTGTATCAGCCATTCACGCACCTGCTCAAATTGTGAATGATCCAGTCCAAACTGGTTTTGTACCGCTGGCACTTCCAGTATCGATAACACCTCAGATAATTTCATGCGGCTATCAGGCAGCTTCAGCAACACTTCAAAGCTGTTCAGCAGGGGTGATTCTTCAACAACTGTACGATCAATAATGTGGTACGGAATACGCTGGTTTTCTTTCACACTATTGAACACTGCATGAATATACGGCACATAACCCGACACTTTGGGCATCATCACCACTACATCCCGCGGGTTTAGGTCAGGCATTTTTTCAAACATATCGCGCAGCTGATCATGTAATACCTCGACCTCGCGTTGCGGACTATGACACTGGTGAATATGCACGCTGGGCACACGCTGGCTTTGCGGTTGATCTGCAACAGGAATCTTTTGCGGCTGGCCTTCAAGCACATATTCAACACGGGCTGATTCACCTTTGTATTGCAGCTTGAGAATTTCACGCTGGATATTGTGTAACAGGGTTTGCGGGGCGTAGTCTTTCACCTCGATAAAGTCATGGTCGGCAACTTCTTGCAACTGTTCGATAAACTCCTGCAATTGTTTGCCCTGGCTGGCCAATAACGGATTGCCTATTTCAAAATACTGTTCTTCATCACTGGCACTTCTCGCCAGTTTTTTGCCCGATTCAATCAGCTCCCAATATTCCTCACACGGGTTCAGTACAAACATCTGCACGTCTACATGCTGGCCTAAACCCTGCAACAACCTTAATAACCCTGGCGGCATAGAGGTAATGCCAAACACAAACAGGCGCTTGAACGGCACTTTCTGCTGGATAGTTGCACTATTAGCCGACACAAAAAGTTCGCCCATGACTTTTTCAATCGCAGCGCGATGCATCACCATTTCGTTAGTGTTGTTACTGGCAAGCAAACGTAGCCATAACTCACGCTGCCAGGCTTCGGTTTTGTCATCAACAAAATTCAGCTTCGAAGATTGCCACTGCAATATCCAGTCGGGGCGATAAATCAGGTATTGGTCAAACAGGTCGGCAATGCTGGTAGCCAGCTGGTAACGCTTCAGCTCCTTGCATTCATCCCCTTCGAGATAATGTTTTACCGGCGTCATGCACGATTTTTCGAGCAAGGATTGATCTGCCAGCAACCGGAACAGCCGCCATTTCATTTCTTCTTTCAGTAAAGGCGTTTCTTCCTTTAACTGCTCACCACATAAACACTTGGCCAGATTCCAGAACAGGCCGGAGGGCTGAACATACTGGATATTCGCAGCAACTCCGTGTTTTTCGGCCAGCTGCATATTCAGCCATTCACCTAAAACCTTGTTATCTAACAGAACATATTCAGCTGCCAAAAAATCGTGGACTGATCCCGGCTTGTTTTCCGTTGGCCGTATGATAGCAGCTGAAAATCGCTCCAGCAGAATATCTATACGGTTGGAGAAAGTGACCTGCAAATGTCCCATTGTGTTTCCCTGATAAATAGAAAGAATAATTTACCGCTTTGAACAGATTTTTTACTGGAATTGTATTGAATGGGGAAGTGTAGTGCACCACAAGGATTTACACAAAAACCGAACCCTTTAATTATCACGTCTGATTCGAAATTTAAGACAAACTCTTTTAAATAAACGCTCGATAATGAATAAAATGGCCATTTATCTTCACCCGAAAACCAGAATAAAACGGCAAAGTTGTACACATTGTAAATATTTCATCCTTAAGTAACATTATTAACCCTATATTGAACATTTTGCATCACTGTAGAATCATGAATTTTATTCGATTTGTACAAATGTCGTCGTATACTGGGAATATATTTCATTTTTTTGTTACAGAGTTACATGCCAAACCAAGCAATTTGTTCCACTCACCGCTTCTGCGTCGCTCCCATGCTCGACTGGACCGATACCCATGCACGCTATTTTATGCGTTTACTCTCTCAAGAAGCGCGCCTGTATACCGAAATGGTAACTACCGGCGCCATCCTGAATAACGATGCTGAACGATTTTTAGCCTTTAACCCTGAAGAAGCGCCGCTTGCCTTGCAACTGGGCGGCAGTAATCCTGATGATTTAGGCAATGCGTGTGCCATTGCCGAACACTATGGCTATGATGAAATTAACCTGAATGTGGGTTGCCCTTCTGACCGCGTGCAGTCGGGTATGTTTGGTGCGTGTTTAATGGCCGAACCGGAAAGGGTTGCGCGCTGTGTGGAATCGATGCAAAAACACAGCAGCAAGCTGGTTACGGTCAAATGCCGCATTGGCATTGATCACAAGGATAGCCTGGAATTCTTGAAAACCTTTATAGAAACGGTAGAAAAGGCTGGCTGTACGACTTTTATTATTCATGCCCGCTGCGCCTGGTTATCGGGTTTAAGCCCGAAAGAAAACCGTGATATTCCGCCGCTAAATTATGAGCGTGTGTACACCATCAAAAAACTGTATCCGCATTTAAATATTGTGATTAATGGTGGTATTAATACGTTGGCTGAATGCCAACAACATTTGCAACATACTGATGGTGTTATGGTTGGAAGGGAAGCTTACAACAATCCCTACTTCCTGGCACAAATAGACGCCCAGCTATTTAATTCCACTAAAACAGCCCCTACCCGGTTTGAGATACTCGAAAATATGCTACCTTATATTGAAGGGCAGATGGCTGAAGGGGTTAAACTGAACCATATCAGTCGTCATATACTGGGTTTATTCAATGGCATGGACGGGACTAAAGCCTTTCGCCGTCATATCAGCGAAGAAGCCCATAAAAAGAATGCCGGCATAGAAGTTTTGCAAAAAGCTGTATCATTCATTCAGGCAGCTCCTAACCACGATTTTCAGGAAATACAAAACCCATGAACAAACTAGAGCAGTTAAAACAATACACCACCATTGTTGCCGATACCGGTGATATTGAAGCCATCAAAAAATTCAAACCGTTAGATGCCACTACCAACCCTTCGCTGATGCTGAAAGCTAGCCAATTACCGCAATACGAGCCTTTAATCGAACAGGCCTGTGTTTATGCCAAACAGACTGCTGGCCATGATCCTGCAAATATTGCAGCAGATAAGTTTGCCACCTTGATAGGCAAGGAAATCACCCAGATTATTGATGGCCGTGTTTCTACCGAAGTAGATGCGCGCCTGAGTTTTGATACCAAAGCCACTATTGAAAAGGCCCGGCATTTCATCAAACTGTATGATGATATTGGCGTTTCACCTGATCGCGTACTCATCAAGATTGCCTCCACATGGGAAGGCATCAAAGCCGCCAGCGTGCTGGAAAAAGAAGGTATCAATTGTAACCTGACATTGCTTTTCAGCTTTGAACAGGCTCAAGCCAGTGCGGATGCGGGTGCCTTTCTCATTTCCCCTTTTGTAGGCAGGATTTATGATTGGTATATTGCCTCAACAGGAAAAACATCTTTTGCACCTGAAGAAGATCCGGGCGTATTGTCGGTAAAGGCCATTTATGAGCACTACAAGGCACAAAACTATAAAACCGTAGTTATGGGTGCCAGCTTCCGTAATGTACGCCAGATTGAAGCTTTGGCAGGATGTGATCGCCTGACTATCAGCCCCGCTTTATTGGACGAACTCAGCCAATATTCCGGCACTTTGAACCGTGCCCTGAATCCTTCAGCCCAAGCAACGATTGCTGCAGATGCAATTAAAGAACCGGCTTTTCGCAAGGCCCTGAACGATAACGCGATGGCCAATGACAAACTGGCCGAAGGTATCCGCCTGTTTGCCAAGGATCAGGAACTTCTGGAATCAATGCTGAAAACAAAAATTTAATCGAAACAGCCAAATATGCGGTTATCGCGCTTTATTAATTCTCTGGTATACTCAAAAAAATACAGCCTATACCAATAATAATTCAAGGATCTTTAAAACATGACCAGAGTCAAAATTGATTACAACGAAAAGCGCATAGAAAGCCGCTTCCCGATCAATTCAACCGTAAAAATCACCGTTCCGGGCAGTGTTACCCCCATTGTTGGCACTTGCTGCAATATCAGCGGTTCGGGCTTGCTGATTCGTACCGACAAAGGCATAGCTGTGGATAAAAAAGTTCTGATTGATATTAACGAAGGCAAAATTGAATTCAGCGCAGAAGCCGTTATTGTGCGCAACCAGGAAGATGAAGGCAGTTTTTTACTAGGTATTCGAGTCACTAACCAGCTGAAATAAGCTGGTTATTCCAACCAGTTTTCATCCTCGGTTTCACCCGTATCAAAGGTATCTTCGACATTACCATCGTTTTCGAGGTAATGTCGGTCTTGCAAATAGGCATTTCTCAAAAAGCTGTAACGGTTGCCTGAAACCAGCTCTTCCACTTTTAACAGGTCGGCCCGGGAATCCACTACATCCACCGATTTCACCGCTACAAGCGCATTCGTATGCTCAATCTGGTTAACCGGATTAGTCAATCCATCAAACACCCAACCGTGTAAATTACGCACGGTGGATGACCCCAAAAAAGGCAACACCAGATAATGCCCTTCAGGCACACCCCAATAAGCCAGGGTTTGGCCAAAATCCTCGTCATGCTCATCAATACCTATTGCCGTAGCTACATCAAAAAATCCCAACACACCCACCGTGGCATTAATCATAAAACGCAGTATGGAATCACCCGCTGCTACGGGCTTTTGCTGCAATAATGCATTGCCGGCATTGGGCAACTCACCCAGCATCCCAAACACATTAGTAATGCCCCTGTTAACGATTGAAGGGGTTACCTTGTCATATCCCTGAGCCACCGGCTTTAGAAAAATTCGGTCTACGTTATCGTTAAACCGGAATACTTTTTTGTTCCATTCTTCCAGACGATCTACTGTTGCCTGACTGGTTTCATTGTCAGAAACAGGGGATTCAACTGGTTTAGTGGGTGCTGAAAAATCATCACTCATTTCATCTTCAGTAAAAGTGTCATCCTCCGGCTCGGCAACAACAGTAAAAGAACCGAGCAATAAGGCGATAAAAAGTAAGGAATATTTGATCATTAATCTGACAGCTCAATAAATTAGGCGCCAATTATGCCATTGTTTTGCCAAATCGCTAAAAGAGTGTTTTGGCAAACAAGATTCTTATATTTTATACGCAAGAAATCGCCATAAAGATGAAACGCCGGTTTGTGTGGCGGATTCCAATCCAGTCTTTCTTGCTGCAAGTTGATGCCTAATTAACGGGCGGGTTTGGAACTTGCCCTACGTGGGTAATACAGAATAGTATCCAGGCAATCGCGGACTGTAGGGGCCGGTTCTAAACCGGCCCTTTACTGCCAACGTAAAGGATTCAAGAATAACATGGCTGCTGCCAAACGGGCGGGCTCAAATGCCGCCCCAGGTTTTATAATGCTGCCTTGATTTTCGCTGCCACTGCGGCCAGCTCATCAGCTTGTGCAAAGGCCGCTTTGGAAAAATCAAAATCACTCATCGAATCTACTGGAATCAAATGCAGGTGCGTATGCGGCACTTCGAGACCCGCGATAATCATGCCCACCCTGGCGCAGGGAAATGTTTGTTTCAGCGCCTTGGTCACTTTTTTAGCGACCGACATAACGTGGGCAGCCAGTTCATCGGGCATATCATCCCAGTGATCAATCTGCTGTTTGGGAATCACTAACAGATGGCCTTGGCGTACAGGCTGAATGGTAGTGATCACCACGCAATGCTCATCATTCCAGACAAAATTGCCGGGAATATCGCCGCGAATAATTTTTGTAAAAATGCTGTCCATTATTGCTACCTTTGTTTACTGGTTGATTATCCACATTATACGAGGTGAGGCCTGAATGGCACACTTCTAGCCTCCTCTATTTCATAGGGGAGGTGGCACGAAGTGCCGGAGGGGTCACTTTCCGGCTTTACCCCTCTGTCGCTAACGCGACATCTCGGCTTGTGCTCCTGCGTCGCCCTACCTCCTGCATCCATGCAGTCGTCCCCTGTTTCACAGGGGATACTAAATCTCGCCGAACGTTTTTTGGGTAAGTAGATACCATTCAGGCACACTAGGTTCTAACCCCGTTCTTACTTTCATTTTCTGGCAGTACTTGCCATGCTGAACGAATGCGTTCTTCCACCTCTTTCCTGCCACTTGAACCGGAAGCAGCACACACAACAGGCCATGAATAATTCAATAATAACTTTTGTACCATTAACCGGTGTGCCGCGTTGTCGGGCTGTAAAACTCCGGCGATACGCGCGTAATGCAATAATACGCGATACAGGCTGGGCTGAACTGATTCAAACGTGCATTGTTTGTGTAACCATAACTGCACACGCTTGTTATCAATGTCTTTCTCGATCAAGCCTGAAGTTCTGACTTCTTTTTTACCATCTGCCAACAATACCATGGCCAGCTCCGCTGAACACAAATGGTTAGTGCTTAACAACTGGTAAGGCAAATCAGCCCTGAATACCTGTACCAGATTATCCAAAAGTTTTTCAGCATCAGCGTTATTGGCCTTTAACACCACACAGGGGAATTGCCCGGTGGAAGATTCCTTATGCACACCCAAACGCACAACTTGCATTCCGACGTTTTGCCAAAAACGTAACACTTCTGGCTCTGCGGAAAAACTGGCACCAATAAAATCTGACTGGCTGTGTTTCTGGATAGTCTGCATCAACTTCTTGCCCAAACCCTGATGCTGGCATTCCGGCAATACCGCAATACGCACAATACGTTCAAAACGCGCTTGCAGCACCTCTGCATAACCATTAAACAATACTGTTTGTGGCAATAAATGCCCGCGAAAACGCCGGTTGTGCTGCACCAGCTGGCTGCAATCTGCCTCGTCAAATCCACCTTCCTGCATCACCAATGCCACTGCCAATACCACGCCTGCTTGTTCAGCGATATAAAGCAATACATCAGGATGATCCAGCAATAAACGCAGGTCATCCGGCGAAGTCTGGTAATGGGCAGTCACCAGCAAGGCAAACAATTGTTGTAGCCGGGTTTTATCCCTGAGCAACTCGTCACGATGAATAAGCGAAAAAACCGGGGCATTTAAAACCACAGCCTGTGGTGTCGTTGTGTTTAACAATAACGCAGCATGACAAAACAGCTCTAACGAATCATTGCTGGCATAACGGATGGGCGTGGTTAATTCCAGCAAGCGCAATTGCGGCAAGCGTTGCTGCAATAACGGCAAAAACCTCACCGCAAAACCACGACCATTACCTTCATACCCTTGTACCGTTGTGGAAAACACGATGCGATTACAACGTTTTAATAATTCTTCCAGCAAGCTTGAAGGAATGGCAGCCGCCTCATCGATCATCAAAAAATCACAGGTTTCTGTGGAGGTTAACAGCACATCAACCGGCACAAACCGTATTGTGCTGTTGTTATGCCGAATAACAAGATCAGCACCCGGATTAGCATTAACCTCCAGCCCGGCGCGCTGAAACAGGGTTTGCACACACGAGACCTGCGGTGCCGTGACGACAATATGCCTATCTCTTTCTTGAACATCTATTTCTTGAACATCCCTTTCCTGCGCATCCATCTCCAACAGTAACTGCGCAGCGGCAATGCCTAACGCTGATGACTTGCCGCGACCACGATCAGCCTGAATCACCAATGGCCGTTTGCTATGGCCAGTCGCCACACGTTTTATAGCAACTACAGCATTGTGTTGTTCTGTGAAATCTTGCGTGAAAGCACTGTGAGTAATGGCATCTGGTGGAAAATCAATCGCGGCCGAGGCCTCATCAATACGCAACACCGAAGTATTGGCAGCAAGGCAATCCAGCAGATGACGCACAAAACGCCCAGTAACTTCAACAGCAGAATGGTGCGACAACATGCGCTGGTAATCCGGGTCGGCATAAGCAATCCATTGTTCGGCAGGCGGTGTTAACAGCAACAAGGCACCACCCGCCCGGACACAACCGGAAGCCACGCCCAGAGCATTGGGGTTCAAACCCTGCCAGGCATTCAATACCAGTGCATCCACTTCTGTGCCTAACAGTTTTTGTAAATATTGCGAAACCGAACCGGAATGGTCATTATCCGGCAACTGTTTTACACAGGAATAATCAGCCGCTTTCAGTAGCTCACTGGCCATTGTCAGGGCAAACTCTTCGCTGCCGGTGATATGGATAATGGCACGAAAGCCCGACCTGCGCGCTGCCGCCAAATGCTGTTGAAAGTGTGTTATCTGGTCTGGCGTAAGCATAGATACCATTGTGGGTGTTTTTTATAATGTAATAAGTGAATGGCACTGAATTAAGCCTCTCCTATTTCATAGGGGAGGTGGCACGAAGTGCCGGAGGGGTCGATTTAAACCCCTCTGTCGCTACGCGACATCTCGGCTTAAGCTCCTGCGTCGCCCTACCTCCTGCATCCATGCAGTCGTCCCCTACTGCGCAGGGGATACTAACAGCGCCCTAATTTTTTAGGAACCCTCTTAATAACTCCCTTTTGTCATTCTGAACGCAGTGAAGAATCTTTTTAATTCATGAAGTTAGATTTCTCACTTCGTTCGAAATGACAGTTATTCAGAGGCTCCTTAGTAATTGCCATTCATAAAAAGTAGCAATAACCTGCTTCAGGTTTGTAAAAAATATTTCCCATCGGTATGTATCACCTGATAACTCTGCAGGGCTTTCTCCGGACGCACCGCATTCAACAACTGCACACCCGGCGGAAAACAGGCCCACTGGTCAACCTGCCCTGTGCGAATATCAAATTCAGCACGGTGCAAAGGGCAACGAATGGTTTTATCACTGACAATCACACCCTTTTCCAGCGATTTGAACAAATGCGTACACTTGGCGCTGGTCGCAAAATAACCGTCCGACAGTTTATAGACCAGGTATTTATTGTCTGCAATTTCATACAATTTACAGCTGTTTTCAGCAATGCTGCCGATATCATCCAAAGGAAATGTTGCCATGTTACTGCCCCTTCTTAATGAATTTTAAGGATTCGCCTTTATGTATAGAGTGCTATAATTTCTGCATCAAAGGCAAGGGTTCTATCATGGGCATCTCTAAAAACCGTCTTTTCTCATGATAGCCGCGTCAGCTCCGTGCTCAAATCCTCTTTTACTGCGTGTAAATTGCGGTTCTGCGCACGGTGCTTCCTTACTCTCACGAATAAATCCTGTTTTTTTGAGGCACCCATATGTTTAAACGTATTTCTATTGTTGAAGCCAAAAACATCATTGATGCAGGCGATGCGCAAATTGTCGATATCCGCGATGAAAACTCCTTCCAGGCTGGCCACATTCCTGCTGCCACCTTTTTAAGCCAGGGCAACCTGCAACGCTTTGTAGAATCTGCTGATCTCGATAAACCGTTATTGGTCTGTTGTTATCACGGCAACTCCAGCCAGTCTGCGGCACAGTTTTTAAAGGAAAAAGGTTTTGAGGATGTGTACAGCATTGATGGCGGGTTTGAAGCGTGGAAGTTGCAGTTTGAGGTTGAGCGTTAGGGGCTCTAACGAGCGGGGTTGGAACCCGCCTCTATATTGGAATTTTACACTGCACCCACATGATAGTATTTGAAGTTGTCATTATTCCTTCTCATATATTTTCCTAAAGTTTGTAATATTTTTTAAAACAGTTTCTTTTGGGCCGCACGCAGGATAATGAACCCAAAATTTTATTTGATTTTCTGGCGTAGCATATACTTGCCTGCCTTCCATCATAATTTTTCCTGTTAGAGCATCTACGACTTTTGCATTATCAATGGAAACATCCACTATAGATGTTTTCTTGCTGCTTTTTGCGTAATAAAATCTATCATTAAGCCAATATCCATCTGAACCATCTGAATTATAAAATTCCAGACTTTGGTGACCATCACTATAAGTCGTAAACACCAATTTCGTTCCATCGGATATTACCATCACCCCATTCCCTCGATTATCCAATACCATACCTTCAGGTGGTTTTACCGGACCAACCACTACATCAGGGTTTTCCTTACGCCATTGCTCAGCTGTTTTGTAAACCCAAAAGCCTGCATCTTTCTCACAGTAATATTGGTGTAAGTATTTAGTCGGCAAATAATCCCAAAACACCAGGTTATACATGATAAAGGCCGCCATACCGCCCCAAAGCTTTTTACTTTTACCTTTTGCCTTGGCTACCTTGATAGCACCCATAACAACGCCGATACAAAGAACGATATAAATAATGAAGGCGAATAAATACAGTAAACTCATCATGGTTTGGTACCGGCGTATAAAATTTGACTGTTTGTCATGGCTAATCCTTTTCTTTTACAGCTATCGCGAGTGAGCGGCGACGGTGGCGCAATTATTGAAGCGAAGTAAATTCTATTACTATACATTTCCTGTAGGTCGAGCTTTAGCCAGACATGCCCTAAATATCTGCATCCAATGTATGCCACTGTAGAGACGTTGCATGCAACGTCTCTACCTGTTCATATTGTCGGGTATCCGTAGGGGCAGGTTCCAAACCTGCCCGTTTCATTTGATGTATTTATCAAACGCCCCAAAAAAGGCAAACTCCATCATACCGAAACCTTTCTGATCACCCAGTGTAAAGCGCGCTGGCGTTTCTACCAGGCCCCACATTTTGTCGTCATCCTTTTGGGCATCCCAGGTAAAACCCTGGACTTTTAGCGGGCCCTGGTGCATGCCGTGGCGCCAGTCGGCTTCCATACCGTAACCGGTGCCGGCGGTTAGATAGGTTTGCAATAATGGCGTGCCGCGCAATTCGAGTGCGCCGCCGGGGGCATCGGGGAAGCGTATAACACCTTCCTTGATACGCGCCTTGAACGGTGCGGCATGTTCGAAGACATGATCATGTACTGGCGCACCTAGCCATTCGGGTTCACGCGCGGGATCTTTCCAGATACGCATCGATTCTTCAATCGTGCGTTGGCCATTATTGTTTTCATTCACAATATAGAGCAAGGCAAAATCTTCAAACAATACCGGAAAATAATTCCACATACCTTCCATCGACGTGGTGCCGGTATGAATACCTTGCGGCTCGGGTTCACCGACAGGACGCACGCCCCAGGAACGGTCGCGGCTGCCTATCCAGGCATCGGGTGTTATCGCCCAGGTTTTATCACCCACGCTTAATGTGCCCTGCCAGGTGCCCATTTGCGCAAAGCGCATTGTATCAAACAGGATGCGGCCTTTTTTGCGGATATAATGGCGCGGTTCGAGATGTGGATGGTGTTCACCATTAAAGATGACATCCATGCGGATGCCATATTCGTTATCTTCCACCACCACGCGCAATTTCTGCAAGCCTTCTAACACTTCTACTTTAAGCGGGCCTACGGTGATATCGGAACGGTCGCCCAGTTCACGCGAGGCGCGTATCACATGATGTTTATCGCCATGGCGCACCAGCAAAAAGGCATCCTGCGTGCCGAGGTTGGGGTATTGGCCCAGGCCAAACACCACAAATACATCTTCATTGGCATTCATTAAATTAAAGTAATATCGATCGTAAAAGTTTCTGTCGCTGGTGCCGGTATGGCGCATGACATCGATAATCTGGTGCAGTGGATAATCATCCATCTTGGAAAGCATAGGGTTTCTCCCGTTATTATTATTTAAGGATGCTCTGAGAGTGTCATTTCGAGTGCTGAGAGACATCTAACCATCAGATTTATGGAGATTCTTCAGTGCGCTCAGAATGACAATACCGGGTTATCCAAGGGTTAGTTAATAGGTTGAATTCATCTTAGTACAAAAATATTCCAGACTCATCCTTTTTGATGTACATCAAACTTTTAAGCCTGCGATTTTGATGGAGATCAAATCCTTACATTTTATAGGGCTATATAGTAGCTCCGAATAGTAGCTCTGAACATAATGATAACCAAGAGGAAATACCATGAAGAAATTAGTTATAGCCGGTTTAAGCGTTTTATCAAGCACTCCAATGGCAGCGTTAGCCTATGAAAGCGGGGATATGATTCTTCGCGTTGGTGCAGCCCAAGTGCAACCGCAGAATAAATATGAATCGTATTTTTCGTCGGCTAAATATGGCGTTGGGCATATTGGTGTTAATAAAGACACCCAACTGAACATTAATGCAGTATATATGCTAACTAACAATATTGGTGTGGAGTTATTACTTGCCAGTCCTTTCACACATAAAATCACCATGATGAATATAGAACTCGGTGAAACCAAACAATTACCTCCTACATTGAGCGTTCAGTATTATATGAATAACAGCAGTATTGTGACGCCTTATGTGGGAGCAGGTATAAATTACACAATATTCTACAATGAAAATCTTGATTATTTTGGCATTAAAAATATTGAGCTCAAAAACTCTATAGGCTTGGCGTTACAAGCAGGTATTGATATTGACCTGGGAAAAAACTGGGGTTTGAATGTGGATCTTCGCCAGATAGATATCGATACTGAAGTGAAAAGTGCTCATAGCGCTAATGGCATAGATGTTTATGTTGATCCTTTGGTATATTCGTTAACTGCCTTGTATAAATTCTAGCCTAAACATGCCCACTAAATTGCCCCTGGCGTCGCGTCAGGGGCAATTTCTGTCTAGCGAAGATTGTTTTTCCGCTTATAAATTGCCTGTAAAAAGTTTTCTTAGCAATTTTTCTTTCAGTGTATCTGACTCTTTAAAGCCCATACGATCGAGATAACGTTCAGGCACATCACTGTCGTGTATTAACGATTTGACTAATGCGCCGATGTTTTCCAGCGGATGTGATATTGCTGCTTTCAGTTTTTGCAGCGCATGAATAATCACCAGCTCATCCTCAGTAAAATCATGTCCGAAGGGAAAATCGGGTAAATATTCATGGTAAGGTTTTAATTGGCCGGCCAGTGCTTCCGGTGTATTACTCAGATAAACATCGGGAATATGATATTCCTTCGGTAATTTTTCATTCGCAACAGCCCATGCTTGAAGTTCTTGCTGAAACCGCGAATCGGTAATAGCCAGCAATGCCATTATGACTTCACTGTCTGTTTTGCCACGCAAGTCGGCAATGCCGTATTCCGTAATCACTATATCACGCAAATGTCGTGGGATAGTACAATGGGCGTAATTGGTGACAATGTTAGATTGTGCTTCGCCATCAACCATTCTGTAACTGCGCAACATAAGAATGGATCGCGCATCTTCAAGTTCATGCGCCATGGCCACAAAATTATATTGCCCGCCTACGCCACTGACCACCCTGCCATCATCGAGTGCATCCGATACTGCCGCACCAGAAAGCGTGACCATCATGCAGGTATTGATAAACGCGCATTTCTGGCGATGTTCTCTCTTTAGCGTTTCATCGCCATACAACTGGTTAATAAAACTGATACGCTGCATATCGATTTTTGCGAGTTTTTCAGCCGGCATTTCTCGTAAAGCCTGATAAAAGCTGCGTGGCCCGATAAAAAAACCGCCATGGAAAATATGCTTCTCGCCATTTTTTCCGGTCACTTCACGTCGGATAATATTGGCCTGTATCAACTGCAATAAGCCGTTTACGAACATTTCAGAACAGCCATACAAACCCTGTTCAAACGTATTGTTATAGCTTGTGATAGATGATACAGGTTGTTGCAGTTTTTTTAACAGCTCACAATAACGGCTGTTCTTGTTATCCCTAACGATAAGGCATTGCGCAATAGCATCACCCAGAGAGCCGATACCAATCTGTAATGTTCCACCATCTTGCACCAGACTACTGGCATGCATGCCAATAGCATAATCCGCATCGGTGACTTTCATGTTCGGTGTACAAAACAGTGTATGGCTGGCGGCCGGATCATTAATCACAATATCAAACAGATCGGCAGACACTTCTGCTGTACCGGGCATAAAAGGCAATTCGTTATTGATCATTGCCACGAAAAGGATTTTTTCGCCTTGCTCTCTTTGCTTTTGCAAACGCTCTGCCAGTTCCAGAGTGACATCCGGGTTACACGATAAGGATAAACGTAATACACCATTCACTGTTTTGGCAGCGACTGCCTGCGCCAGAACATTGACATTTTTTGCGGCGATATCGCGTGGAATATGCGTGTAGTTACTGCTGATATAATGTTGCTGTGCGGCTGCGTTATGCAACCAGTCACCGGATTTGAAAAAGAATTCATATACTTGAATATTGGGTGGTAAATGGCCGTGTTGTAAATCGAGTGCATAATCCAGATCGGGATAATTGCCATACAAGCGCTCAACCAAAGGATCAAGAAAACGCTCTTCAAGCTCACTGGCAGCTTTGGGTTTTAACAGGCTTAATGCCGTATATATATCGAGATGATAAAGCGGATTATTTTTTACAGCCTGGTATAAAGTATTGGCTAAAGGATTAGGCTTGCCAATGCCTAACGGCATAGCCAGGCGAATTTGACCGTGCGTTTCAGCAACAATAAATTCAGTAGCCTGCGTTAATGAGGTAAATATTTTGGCGTGTTCCATTGTATAAACCTGCCTTTTTGAAAAATGGGCCGCTTCGAAACAACTGTCATTTCGAACGCAGTGAGAAATCCAACAACTTCAATTTAAAAGATTTTTCACTGTGCCTAGAATGACAGAGCGTTATTCAGCGCTTCTTTAAATACTATACATTCTCTAAATGGTTAAACGCTTTTAAGGCAAGATATAACTGTTGGGCATCGCTGGAACCCGCCGTTTCACGAATAGAATGCATGGCAAAAGTGGGCACACCCACATCCACTGCCCTTACTCCGATACCGGTTGCTGTGATAGGCCCAATAGTGCTGCCACAGGCCATATCGCTACGCACCACAAAATTCTGCACGGGTATATGGTTTATCTCGCACAGCAACCTGAAAATAGATTGTGTTTCACTGTTAGAAGCATAACGCTGGGTAGCATTCACCTTGATAACTGGCCCCGCATTGATTATCGGGCCATGATTGGCATCATGTTTTTCCGTAAAGTTGGGATGAACACCGTGCGCATTATCGGCAGACACCAGCATGGAATGGCTGATTGCGCGATTGTAGTCTTCAACATCCGGTAATAAACGCTGCAAAAAGCTATTGAGGAATGTACCCTCTGCGCCTGCGACCGATTCACTGCCTACTTCTTCATGATCACTGCAGAGTAAGACACAGCTTTGGCTACCATCGGCTTCCAGCAGTGCATTCAAGCCCGCATAACAACTTAATAAATTATCCAGCCGTGCAGACGCAATAAACTCTTCCCTGGCACCATATACACTGCCCGCTTGCATATCATAAAAGCTCAATTCACAATCCATGATTTTCAGGGCGTTTAATTCCGGATACTGTTTTATCACCTGCTGCAAAACCAGTGCAGAAAAATCGTTACCCTGTTCTTTATCAACCAGGCCCAACAATACGGGTAAATCTTTTTGGGCATTGATGGAATGATTCTTGTTAACTTCCCGATCAAGATGAATCGCCAGGCTCGGGATCATGCCCATGGCCTTTTCAAAGTCGATCAGCACATGATGTAAATTACCCAGAACATCTAACACGGAAACCCTGCCAGCCAAACCCAATTCCCGATCAAACCACGGATTCAATAATACACCACCATAAACCTCGACACCCAACTGCCAATATCCGGCACTGTTAATATCAGGATTGGGTTTTACTCTCAGGCAAGGGCTATCTGTATGTGCGCCGACCATTCGTATGCCTTTTTCAATGATATTTTGCTGGCCATAAACAAAGGCAATCATGCTGGAATCGTTACGGGTTAATACATAACGCTTGCCTTGTTGCAAATCCCATGCGTCGCCTTCTTTTAATTCAGCAAAGCCTGCAGCGATTAACTGCTCACGCATATTTTTTACCGCATGAAATGGCGTGGGTGACGCCTGAATAAATGCCAGTAAATATCGATTAAAATGGGCTGTTGACATGATGGATTATCTCGCCTTGTTTTTCTTTTTTTTATGGGCAGATTTGCAACCTGCCACTGCCTGTATTATTTTCTCTACCAGAGTGTGTGACAAACAATGACCACTGATATAACGTGTTATTGGCCTACAGTCATCACATCATTAATGGCAATTTTCAATATGCACCGGGTAATGCCCTGCAAGGCTTCCGGCGGCTCAACCACACCATAATAATGGTCTGCACCCAGATAGATTTTGGTGAGTTTATCCAGATGTTCCACCGCATTATTTTCAATGATATCGACCACCTTGCCGCGAATGGAAATATATTTCCACGGATTGGTGGCATCCACTGCTAACAGGGAAATATTCGGGTTGGCGACCACATTACGCTCTTTAATGCGGCCACGCTTCGTATTGATATAAACGTATTCGCCATCGTAATTAAACCATACCAGCGTCGACTGGATATCACCGTTAGGCATATGCGTATTGAACACCCCATATACCGGGCCTTCCATCATATCGATATGGGTTGCGGGAACTTTTGCGGACATGCTTTTCTCCTATTGGATAGTATTTTTAACCGGTTGCACCAATACCCACGGTGCAACCACTGACGCCCATAACAGGGCATTTTCAGCGGCCCATTGGGCTGCCTGTTGTTCTTCAACCAAACCCAGTTTTTTCTCGGCCATCCACTCCGCTATCACGGTTTTATTATCCATCGACATTTCGGCAGCAGCTTCAATCAAATCCAGTGATGGCTCGATAAATACGGCGGTGCCGTTGGCAAAAAAACGCTCGAGTTCTGACCAGTACATCTTTGATGTTTCGGCGTTCAATTTTTGCATTAATTCTTTTTTGGCAGGTGTATTCATTTTTTTTTAAAAGGATTATTAACAAGGAAACCTATCATACTGTCTGACAGGAAACAGAAACAAGAACTGGATCAAACTCTGGTGCCTAAAATAACCCCCAACTCGCGCAATTGTTCAAGAATTGGCAGGCCAAAGCGGATAATGTCTTGTACATCAGGTTGCTGCATTTCCTGTGCGATTTTGGCAAAAGCCTGTTCACCGATGGGATATGGCTCGCAATTGATAATTTCCAGCAAGCGCAGGGTAACAGCATTGGCTTCCATAAACTCAACCTTGTCGTTCCTGTTGCGGTACACCACCAGGCAAACCGGCTGGGCTAAGGGCGCTGTCGGCTGATACCCGGGGCCAATCAACTGTACCGGCCATTCATACACTAACGGCCAGGCTAAAGCGGAAAGAACCGGTCGACCTTTTAATAAATCACCATTAGGATCAATCTTGATATTGGATGGTTCATCAGAGACATCGAGCGCCAATTCTACCCATTCATAATGTGCCAGCGACTTTAAAAAAGGGAATTGCTGGTGACAGGGCAACTGTTCATTATCAAGATACGCCAGAAACTCTTCGCTGATTTCCAGAAAATACGGGGTCTGGGCTTTATGCTGCGTATAGAAATCGCGCACCAGGTTTTGCCATTCTTCTTCGGGAAACAGGCTTTTGGTCACCGGAAAACCACCGCTGATAAATCCTTCGACATTGTTATAAAACAGTTCGCGATAGATTGCCAGGCGACGTTCCTCTACACAATCGGGTGCTTGATGCAGTTCCGGATTACGCAGGTGTGCGGCAAATTCTGCCTGTTTTTTCTGGAAATCCAGCGTCATATCGCTACCACCCTGCGTGTTGCAATGGCCTGTATTTCACGAATTTTATCCACTTCCAGCAATAACTGGTCTATCGCAGGAAAGTTGAAATCACGCTCTAACAAGGTAGGTATAACGCCAAAGGTTTCATAGGCCAGCGCCAACAAACCCCAGACATCTTCAATCACATCACTGCCATGGGTATCAACACGCAAATCGACAGCTTCGTTGTAATGGCCGGCAATATGTATATAGGTAGTCCGTTCACCCGGCAGGGCTTTCAAGAATTCGGCAGCATTATATTGATGGTTGATGCTGTTCACATAAATGTTGTTCACATCTAACAATAAATCACAATCTGCCTCCGCGATAACAGCATTGATAAAATCTATCTCACTCATGGCTTGCCACGGTGCGGCATAATAGGAGACGTTTTCGACAGCGATGCGCTGCTCTAATATATCCTGTACCTGGCGAATACGGGCAGCGACGACTTTCACGGCCTCTTCGGTAAAAGGAATGGGCATTAAATCATAAAGATGCCCTTCATCGGCGCAATAACTTAAATGTTCGGAATAATAAGGGCAGTGAAAATCGGCCATGAATTTTTTTATCGATTTCACCAAAGCCACATCAATATCGGCAAAACCTCCCAGATTTAGCGATAAACCATGCAAACTGATCGGGTAACGTTCGGCAATAGTGCGGAATTGCTTGCCAAAACGTCCGCCCACATTGATCCAGTTTTCAGGGGCTACTTCCATAAAATCGATGTGGCCTTCGGTAGAATCCAAAGACATAAGCGAACCTATGAAGCCACGGCGCAAGCCTAAACCAGCACCTTTCACTTCTCGACGGTTATTCTGGCTTTCAATTTTTGTCGAAAGATTTGGTATCACAATAATCCCGTTGGGTCAGAAAATATTTAAAAATGGCATCGAGGCTTAATTTAGCTGGCCCCATTAAAAACAAGGGTAGCAGCATTGCGATAAAGAGCAAAGACCGCTTGAATTTACCGTAATTTTTATCGCTAATGAAATAAACTCTGGCAAGTTTTCTTTTGAAGATAGTCTGGAAACTACAATACAACTGATATTCTTTATTAAAAACTTGGATTACAGCTGATATAACACGCAAAGTAATGGGTAACGCCTTCATATTACCAGGTTTGGCCTTTCTCACCGGTTTTGATCATTGACTGGAGATTCTGGCAATGACATGGTTGCCTGACTGCGCGCTCGATATCTAAAGCCTGTTGGCGGAAATAGTTAATCGCAGAAAACAACAACGGGCCAAAATTGGCCCGTTATTTATTCAACTCATTCAATATTATTGTTACATACTACCACACTTTCCTTCGCCACATTTGCCTTCATCAGCTGCCTTGCCAGCAGGAGCTACCGTTTTAGTTTCGGTGGATTTGGCTTTTTCAGTATTGCAATTTTTTTCATCGCCACATTTACCCTCGCCACACTTGCCTTCAACCTTGCATTTTTCCATATCGCCGCATTTACCTTCTACAGCCTTGTTTGCTTCTTTCATGATATCTTCACATCTTTTCGGGTCACCGCATTTACCTTCAGCATGCATTTTTAATTTTTCGGCGCATATTTCCTTGGTACCACAACGCGCCTCAACAGCTTTCCTGCCCTCTCCACAAACTGCCTCAGCCGGCTTTTTACCTTCTGCAGGTAATTTGACTGCGGTTTCAGCTTTACTGACCAAGTCATAGCCACTGCTTAATGGGTTGGCCGTAAATGGGTTGCTGCCTGCCATTACCGGCAAGGCTAATGAAGCCACAAATGCAGCGCCAATGGCGGTTGCTAAAGGTTTTTTTATCATCTTGCTCATAGGTAACTCCTTGGAATTGAAAGAAAAAGCGAACGGTTTTTTATTGTTTCATTTACGACTGATACTTACCAGAAAAGTTCACTGAATTTAACTGCTTCAAAATTATTGCCTACTTTAGCGTTTTTTCAATGTTTTAAATGGAATTCTTTGTTTACATCAGTATCAGACGCTTGTCTTGCAACACGTATTCCCATTGTTTTTCCAGGCGTTTTTTGGAAATAGGAATTTTGGTTTTTAGTTGTTGCGAAAATAAGGATACCCGATACTCTTCCAGCATCCAGCGATATTCTATGGCCGAAGGCAACAGTTCTATAGTGGAATGTTCTTTCTCCAGCTCTAACAGGTTATGCCATAATTGCTGTAATTCTGCGGTATGCGCCAGATCTTTCTGCAATTGGCCCTGTAATCTTTCCATGCGGATGGCCAATGAAGAAAAATAGCGCGGCAAATCATAAAAGTTAGTAATGGGCGTTTTGTAAATAAACCCGGGATAAACCAGTGCAGTGCGTTGCATTTCTACGTCTTTTTTAATGGCACTCATGGTGCGTTCATCAAGCTTGTTCATGCTTTGCCGAATTTTATAATCATGGGCAACAATGGTGCGTAATAATTTTTCCAGTTCCTGCGCTTTGGTAATCACTTCAGCACTGTGCTGTTGAATCAGGGTTTTGAACTGGCTTTCGGTAAACGGTAATTTATCGGCAAAAAAAGTATGGTTAAATGCCGCAGCTATCAAGTCATCCAGCAACGATTGTCGGTCATATTCGGCGCTCAACTGTAATTGCAGGTCATTGCCTTTCAATAATTCCCTGCGCAAATACTTGGTCTGTGTAGGCAATTCCAGCATAGCCAGGCGAATCAGGCCCTTACGATGGATTTGCTGCTGCACATGGGCATAATCCGTCAGTGTGAGCGAAACCGTATCACCCTCATCTAACAATGCGGGATAGGATTGAATCACGCTGCCTGATTGCTCTATAACCTTTTGCTGGTCAATGTCGCCAAAATCCCAGCGGTGAAACTGTTTTTTCTGTCCGGCGTGAACCACTGTTTGATTCAGTGCCTGCTGCACCTTGTGCCCATAACCCTTAATCAGTGCTGCCAGATCACGTGACTGTTCAATCAATTTGCCCTGTTCATCCAATAGCTGGAAATTCATTTTGTAATAATTATCTAGCTTGTCACTTTGCCAGGCATCATGCGGAATACGCACGCCAGTCTTTTTGAAAATCGCAGCTTCCACTGCCGATGCAAGGGAAACATCGGCTGCCTTCAGTAATGGCATTAACTGTGCTACTGATTGCGGAACCGGCACTAACGGTCTTCTATATTGTTTGGGCAACGATTTGATCAAAGCCTCGCACTTTTCAGTTAACATGCCCGGCACCAGCCATTCAAAACGGAAACGCGGCACGCGGTTGAGTGCTGCCACCGGCAATTGCACAGAGATACCATCAGCCACATGACTCGGCTCAAAGCGATAAACCAGCGCGTAATTCACCCCTTCCCATTCGAGATGATCAGGAAATTGCTGTTCAGAATAGTTATCCAGATCGCCCGACTGGAATAAGGCTTGTGTGGCGAATAAGCATTGTGGCTGTTGTTTTTCGGCCTGTTTGCGCCATTGTTCAAAACTCTGGAAATTGACCACACTTGCAGGAATGATCTGGTCATAGAAATGGAATATGGCATCATCGTTAGCCATCACATCGCGGCGGCGCGACTTTTCTTCGATATCGGCCATTTGCTGTTTCAATTGGGCATTATGGCGATAAAAAGGTGCATTGGTACGCAACTGTTCTTCAACCAGTGCCGAACGGATAAAAATCTCGCGCGACATTTTCGCATCAATTTTTGCATAACTGACACGGCGTTTTTCAGTGAGCACCAAACCGTACAAACTGGTTCTTTCAAATGCCATCACCTGGCCTTCTTTGGCACTCCAGTGGGGTTCGGTATAACTGTGTTTCAATAAATGCGGGGCAATATCACGCAACCATTCCGCATCCATTTTTGCCACATAATGTGCATAGAGTTGTGTTGTTTCCATTAACTCTGCCGCCATCACCCATTTCGGCGGTTTTTTAAATAAATGCGAGGCAGGGAAGATACGGAACTGCCGGCTGCGGGTGCTTTCAAACTGTTTTTCTTCTTTCTGGAAACCGATCTGCGTTACTAACCCGGCTAACAAGGCGCGATGCAGTGCTTCATATTTTGCCGGTTCGGCATTTTCCTTAAAGTGTAAACGCCCGCAAATGCGTTTTAGCTGAGCATGCGTTTCACGCCATTCACGCAAACGTTGTACGGCAAGGAATTCCTTTCCCGCCTGTTTATTCCATTGGTTCACACTCAGGTTCTGGCGCTGTTCTTCCACATAATTCCACAACTTGAGGATACTGATAAAATCAGAATCGGCATCGGCAAACCGTGCATGTTTTTCGCGGGCAGCTTCCCGTTTATCCGCAGGATTTTCGCGGGGATCCTGAATGCTCAATGCCGAAACAATGATCAAGACTTCATGCAAACTGCGTTCTTTATGGGCCTGTACGAGCATGGCCGCAAATCGCGGATCAATCGGCAACATGCCTAATTGTTTACCCAACGCGGTGATTTGCCTTTTTTCGGTTAATGCCCCCAGCTCCAGTAATTGTTTGAAGCCATCATTGATCAGGCGCGTATCGGGGTTTTCCAGAAAAGGAAATGCCTCGATATCTCCCAGGCGCATCATCTGCATTTGCAAAATGACCGATGCCAGATTGGTACGCTGGATTTCCGGCTGGGTAAACGCCTCGCGCTGGCTAAAATCGTCTGCGCTATACAGGCGATAACACACTCCCGCTGCTATACGACCACAACGACCGGCGCGTTGGTTGGCACTGGCCTGTGAGATTTTTTCAATCGGCAAACGCTGCACCTTGGAACGATGGCTATAACGTGACAAGCGTGCCAAACCGCTGTCAATCACGTAACGAATACCGGGAACTGTTAACGAGGTTTCAGCGACATTGGTGGCCAAAATCACCCTTCGGCCAGATTTTTTGGCATCAATATGAAATATTTTACGTTGCTCTGCTGCACTTAAACGGGCATATAACGGCAACACTTCAGTGGAACGCAATTCTGCGCGCCGCAACAACAACGAGGTTTGTCGAATATCATGTTCACCGGGTAAAAACACCAGCACATCGCCTAATTGTTCGCTGGCAGGATTCGCCCTTTCGGTGGCATCAATTTCGTCTAACGTGTTTAAAATAGCTTGTGCCAGTGGCTGTTCGGCCTCACTGTCTTCAAAAGGCCGATAACACATATCTACCGGAAAGCTGCGGCCACTGACGGTAATAATCGGGGCATCATTAAAATGCTGTGAAAAACGCTCAACATCAATCGTTGCCGAGGTAATGATGACTTTTAAATCAGGCCGGCGCGGCAAAATGTTCTTGATATAGCCCAATAGAAAATCGATATTCAGGCTGCGCTCATGGGCTTCGTCAATAATGATGGTGTCGTATTTTTCCAGCAGGCGGTCGTGCGGAATTTCGGCCAGCAAGACACCGTCGGTCATTAATTTTAACAAGGTGTTTTCGTTGGAATAATCGGTAAAACGTACCTGATAACCCACTTCCTGGCCTAACGTGACATTCAATTCTTCGGCAATGCGCGCTGCCACTGAACTGGCTGCCACACGACGCGGCTGGGTATGGGCTATCATGCCGGCACGGCCACGGCCCAGTTCCAGGCACAGTTTGGCCAATTGTGTGGTTTTCCCCGAACCGGTTTCACCGGCCACAATCACCAACGGATGTTTTTCTATAAGTGCGGCAATATCCTGCCTGCGTTCACTGACCGGCAATTGCTCAGGATAAGTTATGGTAATGGTTTTATCTTTGCGCAACTGATGCAAGGCCATAGAACGCTGCAAGCGTTCAGCGAATGATTGTTCTAGCCGTTGAATCTTATCCGGGGAATCCTTGCTGGAAGATGGCTGGTGCTGTAATGCCTGCAACCTTTGCCAATCACGCTTTAACGAAAAGCGGTCTTTCAATAAGGCCTGATGGATATCAGGCAAGATAACAGGCGTAGATGGCATTACTCACACGAAAATAATATAACAGGAATAGATAATATGGGTTTGCTGAATGCAGTATCAAGACTCCTTATAAAAACCTGATTTTATAAAGAGCCTGAAAAAATTTAAAAAGGATTAACGATTACCGCGAGTTTCGCTAGGCGATTCAACATCAGCAACATGTTCATCAGCAACGGCGCCTTGCCCTAAACCCGCTTTCACACGATGAAAGATTTCTTCACGATGCACTTCAACATTTTTAGGCGCATCAATACCTAAACGCACCTGGTTACCTTTGACACTGAGAACAGTAATTGTCACGTCATCACCAATCATGATGGCTTCCTGAACACGGCGAGTGAGAATTAACATAGACCTCTTCTCCTTAAGATACTGATTATTTTGGCTTTATTTATTTTCATTATTCAGAAAATGGCTCTTTATAAATTAACGTTTTGTAATATTTATGTCGGTTAATGGTTGAAGAATAGTGCATTCGGTTTATATGTCAATTTTCAGTTTACTTATAGGCAACATTTAGACATTTTTTATCTCAAAACAGGGTTTATATCCTTGTTTTAGTGACATTCGCCCTTGATCCACGAATCCTTGCAGTAAGTTTTCCAGCAACTTGCCTATCTGTACATCGGCATTTAATTGATACGGACCATTCGCTGCAACGGATTCAATGCCAAACTTTTTAACATTGCCCGCAACTATGCCAGAGAAAGCTGCGCGTAAATTCACGCTTAACTCATCAGGGGCAGTCGCTGCGTGTAACTGCAATGCTGCCATGTTCTCATGTGTAGGCAAAAAGGGTTTTTGCAATGTATGGGGGATAAATAATTGCCAATTATAGCCATAGGATTCCTGCGTCCTGCGCCGGAATTTATGTACCTGCTGAACACCGGCTTTGGCGGCTTCGGCGATCTTAACCGGGCTTTCTGTAACAATATTGTAGTATTTGGCAACGTCATCACCCAGACACTTGCGCAAGAAAATATCGAGCGATTCAAAATAGGCTTTATCTTCTTTTGAGCTGGCAAAAATCACTGGCAAAACTTGTTGCTGATTTTCTGGCTGCATGAGGATACTGAGAATATATAGCACTTCTTCTGCAGTACCTGCACCACCGGGAAAAACCACAATGGTATGTGCCAGCCGAACAAACGCTTCGAGACGTTTTTCGATATCCGGCAAAATCACCAGTTCATTCACCAGTGCGTTCGGTGGTTCAGCGGCAATGATGCCAGGTTCTGTAATGCCAATATAACGTCCATCCTTTATTTGCTGTTTGGCATGGCCTACAGCCGCGCCTTTCATTGGGCCTTTCATGGCACCAATACCGCAGCCCGTGGCAATGTTCAACCCACGCAAACCCATGTGATAACCTACTTCCTTGGTAAAGTCGTATTCATGGCGAGAAATAGAATGCCCACCCCAGCACACCACCAGATTGGGTTGCTCATCAGCCCTGACTACATCGGCATTGCGTAATATACGAAAAACAATATCGGTAATATTGACAGAATCGGCCTGACTATTCTTGATGGAACCCAAAAGCTCATGCTGGCAAAAAACAATATCCCGCAGTGATGAAAAGACATGGTCCTGAATACCCTGAATCATCACACCATCTACAGAAGCACCGCCCGGTGCATTCAATATATCCAGTTTAAAACCGCGGGATTGCGGAACAATACGCACATTAAAATCAGGATAACGTTTTAACAATGCCGAACCGTCATCGGTCATATTGCCCGAGTTCAACACCGCCAGAGCACACTGGCGAAAGAGCTGATAAATCTGGTCGCTGCTTTGCAATAACCCATCCAGCTCTTGATGGGATAATAAACTCAGGCGGCGCTTTGGCCGAATGGAGGTTTTAGAAATAACTTCTGACATGCAAAATTCCTGTTTTATTATTTTATGGTTAATTATTGAACAATAACTAAGCCACTATTCTTATATTCAGCATAGCCGAAGACAGCAATAACGAAAATTATTTATGGCGAATCAGCCAACATTGGTGAATTCTGGGATTCCGTTCAAAGTCCATATCAATAGTTTTCGTGGAAATATTCTCTACCTGATACTTTTCTGCAATAAGCGGTTCCAGTTTAAAATCGCGCAAGTTATTGGAGAAGATCAATGTGCCACCCGGGTTTAACACTCGCATCGCATCATCTATAAGGCCTTTCTGGTCACGCTGCACATCAAAAGTGCCTTCCATTTTCTTGGAATTGGAAAAGCTGGGAGGATCCAGGAATACGAGATCATACTTTTCCCGGCAACGTGCCAGCCACTCCAGGCAATTTTCGCGTAGCAATACATGGTTTTTCATGTCGATACGATTGGCCTTGAAATTTTTCTCTGACCATTCTATATAAGTGTTAGACATATCCACACTGACAGAAGATTTTGCGCCGCCTAATGCCGCATGAACCGTTGCCGCTGATGTGTAACTGAACAGGTTTAAAAATCGCTGGCCAGCAGCCATTTGGCCTATCATTTTGCGTACCGGGCGATGATCAAGGAACAAACCGGTATCCAGGTAATCATGCAAATTGACCAGCAACTGCGCCTTGCCTTCCTGCACAGTGAAGTAGTTCTGCACATCACTGATCTTTTCGTATTGGGCTTTACCTTTTTGCTGGCGGCGCTCTTTATAAATCAGCTGTTCATTCCGCAGGTTAAATACCTGTTTAACCGCTTTTTCGAATTGCTGGCGACGCTGGAATGCCGCAAACTTGTCGACCGTTTTTGGCGGTGCATATTCAGTCAGCTGGTATTTGTCGTTATAACAATCTAGCGCAAAAGCATATTCCGGCATATCCGCGTCGTAAACACGATAGGCGCGGATATCCTGCTGTTTCAACCAGTTCTGTAAACGCTTCTGGTTTTTGCGCAAGCGGTTGGCAACCATCTCCACACCCTGGTCAAAACGTGGATCATGGGCTGATTCCTGTTTATCCTCTTTTTTATAGATTTCGAACAACATCCATTGCGCCGGTAATGCACCATTATAAAACTGGTAGACCTTGCTCTTTTGCAAAGCCAAACCTTTCAATAAATAATCATCACTGCTCAATACTGCCGCCTGATAACCCTGGCAATACTGGCGGATTTTTTCACCAAGTAACTGGTACAAGGGAAACAATACTTCGCGTTCTTCCAGCCTTTCCCCGTAAGGGGGATTCGTTACCAGCAATAGCGGGCCTTGATCAGGCTTCACGGCAAAATCCAGCAGGGCTTGCTGCTTGAATTCAATCAAGCCGGATAAACCAGCGCGGTCAGCATTGTTCTGAGCGGCTTCAAGGGCACGAGCGTCTTTATCATAACCTTTGGCCAGACACAGTTTATTGGCATGGGCCTGCGCCAGGGCTTGTTGCCGAATGGTTTTGGCCTCGGCTAATAATTCTTGCCAATAGACTGATTTATGCCGTATCAAATGCTCAAAGCCGAACCGTTCACGATCAACATTGGGAGCAATACCGAGCTTGATTAATGCCCCTTCTATTAACAAGGTACCTGAGCCGCACAAGGGGTCAATCAACACACGCTCATCATTCAGTTTTACCCCCGCCCTGACCATTAAAGCCGCAGCGAGATTTTCCTTTAATGGCGCCTTCGAGCCATCAAGACGATAACCCCTGCGATGCAAACTGCCACCGGAAACATCTATACCCAGTAAAAATTTATCGCGCCTGACATGGGCATATAGTTGCACATCGGGATTATCGGCATTCACGTTCGGGCGCTCGCCAAACTCTTCCTTGAAATGATCAACAACGGCATCCTTAACCAGCAAACCGCCATAGTTGGTATGGTCAATAAAATCGTTGGTGCCTTTAAAATCTACTGCAAAGGTTTTCTGCAAGGAAAAACACGCCGGCCAGGCAATACGATGAGCCAGGCTGTAGAGCTCTTCCTTGTTACTGACGGTTTTTTGCTCCAGCACCCAAACCACACGATTCGCGAAGCGTGACCATAAACAGATGCGGTATACATGTTCAAAATCGCCTTCGCAATAAATGCCACCGACGGTTTGTTTAAAGTCGTCGAGACCCATTGCCGCAAGCTCATCCTGCAACACATTTTCTACACCTTTGGGACAGCTGACAAACAGGGAAATACTCATAAATAATCACAGGTTTTAAATTTTGCCGGAGGCTATCCAGCTGCTCGCGCCAAAGTGGCGCTCCTACAGTTTTACCCTACCTGGTAAACAACTATTGTTTCTCAAAGGCGCTCGCCGCTTCTTTGATCAATCCGGCACCGCGATAAATAAAGCCGGTATAAATCTGTACCAGTTGCGCGCCAGCTAACACTTTATCCTTGGCACTTTGTGCATCGGTAATTCCACCTACACCAATCACCGGCACTTTATCACCCAGCAATGCAGTAAATTGCTGTATAGTTTGCGTGGATAACTGGCAAACTGGCGCCCCGCTCAAGCCTCCGGCTTCTTTGGCTAAGGGATGGCTTTTGATGTTATCGCGCGAAATAGTGGTATTGGTAGCAATGAGGCCATCCAGCTCAAACGCCAATAATGAGCCGGCTACATCCTTGATATCATCACTGCTCATATCCGGCGCTACCTTGATCACCAATGGCACCGTTTTTTGGTGCTGGGTTTTCAGGCGTTGCTGCGTGTTTTTCAATTCTTCAAGCAAGCGTTTCAGTGGTTCGCCAAATTGCAGGTCACGCAAACCCGGTGTATTCGGAGATGACAAATTCACGGTGATATACGAGGCATGAGCATAGACCTTTTCCATACAATGCACATAATCATCCACCGCGCGTTCATTCGGGGTATCCTTGTTTTTGCCGATATTGATACCCAACACACCCTGGTATTTTGCCTGTTGCACGCGATTCACCAGATAATCTACGCCCATATTATTAAATCCCATTCGATTGATTATGGCCTGATGTTCCGGCAAACGAAACAAACGCGGTTTAGGATTGCCCTCTTGCGGCTTTGGCGTAACAGTACCGATTTCTATAAAACCAAAACCGAGACTCGCCAGCGCATCAATATAATCGCCATTTTTATCCAGGCCTGCCGCCAAACCGACGGGATTTTTAAATTCAATACCCATCACCTTGCGTGGGTTATCAGCAACACGGGCAGCCAATAAGCCGCTTAAATGCAGTTTCTCCATAGTGGATAACGCATTTAGCGAGAAATGATGGGATTTTTCGGGATCCATCTGGAACAGGATGGAGCGCAGCAAGGAATACATAAAAAAGCCTTGAAGTAAGTTATCTTGAAATTGCGGTGCCCGGCATTATAACAAATAAGGACGGGTAAGGCGGTATATGCCCGAGAATTAATCAAAGTCCGAAAATTCGGGAACCAATTTCCATCAGTAAAGTCTGAGCTTCTGTCTTATTTCGGCAATGGGCACGCAGGCAACTTGATTGCACAGGTCTCATGGCCTCATTAGAATGCAGCCCTTACTTTTATTAATTATCGTGAAAACATAAAGTTATGGATACTAAAAACGCTTTTCATCAATTAGAACAATGGCTCGATACCCAAATCATCGGCCAACCACTGTTAATCAACCGTTTATTGATTGCCCTGCTCGCCGATGGCCATTTACTGGTTGAAGGTCCACCAGGCCTGGCCAAAACCAAGGCTATCAAAACCCTTTCCGAGGTGATTGAAGGTGATTTTCACCGCATCCAGTTCACGCCCGATTTATTGCCCAGTGACATTACCGGCACCGATATTTATCGCCCTGAAAATGGTTCCTTTGTGTTTGAGCCAGGCCCGATATTCCATCCGCTGATTCTGGCCGATGAAATCAACCGGGCACCGGCCAAGGTTCAGGCAGCGCTGTTGGAAGCCATGGCCGAACGTCAGGTCAGTATCGGCAAAAAAACCTACCCATTACCTGAACTGTTTTTGGTAATGGCCACCCAAAACCCGTTGGAACAGGAAGGCACTTACCCTTTGCCCGAAGCGCAGCTCGATCGTTTCCTGTTGCATGTGAATGTCGGTTATCCTGATGCGGAATCCGAGCAAAAAATCCTGCAACTGGTGCGTAATGAATTTAAACAAACACAAACCATCAGCCGCCCTCTACTGATTAACCAGTCCACGTTATTTGCCGCACGCCAGGAAGTGTTGGCCTTGCACATGGCCGAATCCGTCGAGCAATATATTGTGCAACTGGTGATTGCTACCCGCCAGGCCAAAAAATACAGTGCCGAGCTCGCCAGCTGGATTGAATACGGTGTCAGCCCACGCGCCACCATTGCGCTTGACCGTTGTGCACGTGCACACGCATGGCTTGCCGGTAAGGATTATGTGAGCCCCGATGATGTTCAGGCTGTAGTACACGATATATTCCGCCATCGCCTGATTTTAAGTTTTGAAGCTGAGGCTAACGGCCTGACCAAGGACGACATCACCGACAAAGTGGTTGCACTGGTTCCGGTGGGTTAAACCGTGGCTTATCAGGAACGCAGTCTTGGGGCTTATGCTGATCTGGGTCATTTGGCGAGCTATCAACTACCCGCCAAATACTTGCCCTTGCGTAATAACAAGCGCGCCCTCAATCATTTATCCGGCCCGTTTCGGTCAAGAGTACGTGGACGCGGCATGGAATTTGAGGATGTGCGGCTTTATCAGGCTGGCGATGATATCCGCTCGATTGACTGGCGCGTCACCGCCCGCACAGGCAAGGCCCATACCAAGCAATATCGGGAGGAACGCGAAAAACCGGTGCTGGTGGTTATCGACCAGCGCCAGAACATGTTTTTCGGCAGCGAATGCGCTATGAAATCCCTGTTAGCGTCTGACCTTGCCGCCTATATTGCCTGGGCTGCATTTCATAAAGGCGACAAAATCGGCGGGCTGATCTTTAATGATGGTGGCCATGTTGAAATACGCCCGCGTCGCCAGAAAAAAACGGTGCTGCAATTCCTGAATCATGTTGTCAACTATAACAAAGCATTGAACAGCCATCCTGTGGTGCAAAAACGTGCATTGCTGGATGCCCTGAAAGAACTCAAACGTGTTGCCAAACCGGGCTCACAGATTTTCTTTATTTCGGATTTCCACGATTTGGATGAAGAATGCTCTGCCCTGTTACACGACCTCTCGCGTCACTGCGAAATCATTGCCCTGCAAACCTTTGATCACCTGGAAGAACAATTACCCGTGGCTGGTATTTATACTGCCACCAATGGCCAGCAACGTATCCAGTTTGATAGCCGTAACGCACAGTCTCGCAGCCGTTATCATGACGATTTTGTTGCGCATTGCGCACAGATCAAAAACCTGTTGGGTAAATTCAATATTCCATTACTGCCTATCGCGACATCACAAGCACCACTGGATGTCTTGCAGCATTATTTTGGCAGTAAAAAATGAATATGCCTCCATTGAATAACACCACTGGCACCCAGGCTGGCGATCCGCTGGCTGAATTGAAAGATATTCATTTGCCCGCCGATATTTCCTGGTGGCCATTGGCACCTGGATGGTGGATGTTAATGATCCTGTGCATTGTATTACTTGCCGGCAGCTACGGGTTTTACCATTTTGTGATCAAGAAAAGGGCTTACCGAAAAGCGGCATTAAAAGAACTGGATTTGCTCGGTACTGCCGCACTTGATCCTAACGCTTATATTGAATCAGTTGCCGCCATTATTCGCAGGACCGCTATTTGCACAGAAAAGAACCAGTCCGGAGTTACCAGAGTCGCGCAATTACAAGGCAAGGCCTGGCAGGAATACTTGCAACAAGCCATGCCTGCCGAACAAGCGCAAATTATTGCTGTGTCGCGTTATCAACCGGTACAAAGCCTTGATGGGCAGGCATTGCAAAAAGCCGCCCGGGAATGGATCAAGGGGCACAAGGCATGATCACCTTTGAATGGCCATGGATATTTCTCATGACACCCCTGGCGTGGCTTGTTTATCGTTTTGTTGCAGCAGAAAAACAGCCGCAGTCTGCATTATATATGCCGCTTCTCAAGCGAAGCAGCGTAATCAGCAGCAAACAAACCAGTAACAAGGCTTCATGGCCTGCTATCATTTTACTCACATTAATATGGTTATTATTACTCTGTGCTGTAGCAAAACCCGTAAGAATGGGCGATATCGTCGAACTACCCAGTACCGGGCGAGATGTATTACTGGCGGTCGATATCTCGGGCAGTATGCAATTACAGGACATGACACTCAACAACAGGGCTGTTGATCGCTTAACCCTGGTGAAAAGTGTTGTGGCTGATTTTGTTGCACAACGCAAAGGTGACCGGTTAGGTTTAATCTTGTTTGGCTCTAATGCCTATATACAGGCGCCTTTAACCTTCGATATCGATACCATTGCCCATTTACTTTTTGAAGCACAAATTGGATTCGCAGGTGATGCGACTGCTATAGGCGATGCCATTGGGCTTTCCATTAAACGCCTGGCGAATAATCCTGCCGATAGTCGTGTGGTTATTTTACTCACCGACGGCCAGAATACCGCTGGAGCTGTATCGCCTATCCAGGCAGCCCAATTGGCGCAACAAGAAAGTGTTGTTATATATACTGTCGGTATTGGCTCAGATAAACCTATGTCTACCGGATTTTTTGGCATGAACACCTACAATCCCTCACAAGACCTGGATGAAAAAACCCTTACTGAAATTGCCACAATTACCGGTGGAAAATATTTTCGTGCCCGTGACCAGCAAGAACTAAACCGTATCTATGAAGCCATTAACCAGTTGGAGGCCATTGATCAAAAAGCTGAAAATGTCAGGCCCAAACAATCCCTGTTTTTCTGGCCGCTAGGTGTTGCCATGTTGTTGGTCGCTCTATTCGGTTTATCGAAACCTCTAGTCGATAAGAGGCTGGCTGCATGATTGACCTCACTACCTTCCTGGAAAACTTCCACTTTTTACGCCCGTATTTTTTACTAGCATTACCAGTGGGCATGGGATTTTTTTACACCTTGCGGCATAGCTTTTCTGGCCAATCAAGCTGGAAATCTGTCATTGATGCCAGCTTGTTAACACACTTGATTGATCAACCGGAAAACAACCCGAAAAAATCCTGGCATGTTGCCAGCCTTTTTATCGCCTGGATCATTGCGTGTTTTGCCATGGCTGGCCCTGCCTGGGAACGTTTGCCACAAAATGCTGAAAAAAATCAGGATGCCCTGATCATAATTCTCGACCTTTCTTTATCAATGTATGCTGAAGATCAAAAGCCCTCACGCATTATTAATGCCAGACGCAAGATTGCGGATTTGCTCACCGCTCGCAAGGATGGCCTCACTGCACTGATTGTTTATTCGGGTGATGCCCATATTGTCACTCCCCTGACCACAGACACCGAAACCATTGCTACGTTAATTCCTGTTCTTGAACCTGGAATGATGCCTAAAATTGGTACTAACCTGGGCTCAGCCATTCTGGAAGCAGACAACATCCTGACAAAATCAGGCAGTAAAAAAGCCGATGTCATTTTACTCACCGATGAAATTACAGAGAGTCAATTTTCCTTGCTCGAAAATATGGGGCAAAAAAACCTACATTTATCATTACTGACATTTGGTACTTCAACTGGCGCACCCATACCAATGAATAACGGCTTTATGAAAACCCAATCGGGCGACACGGTGATTGCCAAACTGAATTGGGATGATATAGCAAGCTTTGCCTCTGCCAACCATATACTGGCAGTACAAAGTAATTTTGATGATAGCGATATCCATCTATTACTGGATAACCTTTCAACTTCAGAAAAAACACAGGCCACCGAGCGTACATTCGACCTCTGGCAAGATGCAGGACACTGGCTAACACTGTTACTGATACCTTTCATGCTGATTAATTTCCGGCGTGGCTGGATTTTACTGGTGCTCCTGGTCGTTATTCCCGATAACTCCTATGCCATGAGCTGGGATGATTTATGGCAAACCAAAGACCAGCAAGCCGCTGCAGCCTTTAAAAATGGTGATATCAAAAACGCGGCAGGTACATTTGAGAATCCCTTATGGAAAGCCTCAGCTGAGTATAAAAATGGCAATTATCAAGGCGCACTAGACGGCTTCAAGCAAGACACCAGCGCCCACGGGCTTTATAACAAAGGCAATGCCTTGGCAAAAAGCGGGCTACTGGATGAAGCAATCAAGGCTTATGATGAAGCACTAAAAAAACAGCCTGACCTGGCAGATGCCGAATTTAATAAATCACTGGTAAAAAAATTGCTGGATCAACAGAAGCAACAAGATAAACAGCAGCAACAAAATAAGCAAAATCAGGATCAACAAAACCAGGATAAGGACCAACAACAAGATCAACAAAACGGTGACCAGAAAAAGGATGGCGAACAGCAACAACAGGGAGAAAACAATCAACAACAAGCGGATAACAAACCACAGGATTCCAGTGATTCAAAACCCGGGGAATCAAAACCCGATGAATCAAAACCCGATGAATCAAAACAGAATGCTGATGCCAGCGACCAGCAATCCGAACAGCAATCACAACAAGCTGATTCTGCTGACAAAAATGATGAAAATAAAAAAGCCGCTGAACAACAGGCTCAACAAGCACCAAAAAACGATTCAACTAAACCTGATGATAAAAAACCCGAACAAGCTGTATCTGAAATGACACCGATGGAGAAAGAGCAGCAACAGGCCCTGCAGCAATGGCTGAGGAAAATTCCTGATGATCCGGGCCAGTTATTACGCAACAAGTTTCGTTACCAATACGAAAATAATCGCAACCAGAACGAACACATAGATAAAGACAGCGAGCAGCTATGGTAATAAAAAAACGATGTATTCTTGCCGTACTTTGGTTAAGCACTTTCAGCCTTTATGGTCACGCTACAGCAACAGCGACCATCGACAGGAATGAGATTGCTATCGATGAAACCTTTGCCCTGAAGCTTACACTGGATGAGACCAGCTTTTTCGACAAGCCTGATGTCAGCGAACTGGAAAATAATTTTACTGTTCTGGGCTCACAAAAAAGCAGCCAGACTTCGTACATTAATGGCAACAAAACAGCCGTCACCGAATGGAGCTATCAACTGGCTCCCAAACACGAAGGCATATTGTCTATTCCGGCTATCGACATTGACGGTGAAAAAACCCAGGCATTATCACTTAAAGTGACGCCCAGGAAGAAATACTCCGGCTCTAACACCGAGCCTGTATTTATGGAAGCTGTTACTGATAAAAACAGCGTTTACGTTCAAGAGCAATTACTGCTAACCATACGCATTAATACCTCTTTAAACCTCCATAACCTGCAGTTGGCTAACCTTGAAGTAGAGAATGCTTTTGTTAAAGAAGTTAGCAACACGCAATATGAACACACCCTTAATAATACGCGATACATTACCTACGAAATCGTCTATGCCATTTTCCCGCAAAGCAGTGGTGAATTATCGATTCCTTCCCTGGCGGCCTCAGGCGTAAACCCGGGCGCAAGGCAATACAACAGTTTTTTTGGCGGAGGCCAAAACATCCGTTTGCAAAGCGAAGCACTTACTATTCCAGTAAAAGAAATTCCTCCACAGATTGGCGGTAACTTATGGTTACCGGCAAAAGGCCTGATACTGAAAGAAACCTGGAGTGCCGACCCGGATAATATCAATGTCGGTGATTCCATCACTCGTACCATCACGACAACAGCAACCGGACTCAGCGGTGAACAATTACCTCCCATCACCATGCAAGCTGATGCCCATTATAAAGTCTATGCCGATCAACCGGCTTTATCTGACAGTAAAAATAACAGTGGCATTGTTGGCGAACGCAAGGATGCCATTACGCTGGTAGCCACAGAACCCGGGGATATTACCTTGCCAGAAATTTCTGTGCAGTGGTGGGATATTGCCAGCAACAGCCTGAAAACCGAAGTATTGCCACCAGTGACCATTAAAATCAAAGGCACCGCTAACATCCGCCAGGAAAATAATACGACAAATACGCCAACAACAAGTACCGAAGCTCCAGCTTCTAACATGCCGGTTATTACTGACCTGCCATCAGGCAATATTGATAACTCATTTAACACGAATGTGCTTGTATGGCAAATATCCACAGCCATCAGTACTGTGCTGGCCCTATTATTCTTTATTCTTTTCTTGCGGGCGAGAAAACAGCGTTTTCATATAACGCCTGTTGTAGACCCGATAAAAACCGCTGGAAATAATGCATTAAAAACACTGAAAACAGCTTGCCAATCCATGAATATACCGACTATTCGCCTTGCCCTGCTTGAATGGGCAAAAGAGGAATGGCCTCAATCGACCATTCATTCTACGAGCGATATTTGCCGACTGGCAAATGATGAAAAAGTGGATATGTGGATCAAAAAAATTGATGCTCATTTATATAACAAAAAAAGCACTCAAGAGAATTGGCTGGAGCTCTATGCACTGATTGCAGCAAAGGCAAGTTATAAAGCATCAGGCACAGACAATGCACTAGCACCTCTCTATCCTCGCTGACTTTTTCAGCAATAAAAAGCCCGCAAAAAACGGGCTTTCAATTATTTCTTCAGCGATCCCTTCTATCTAGTTCAGCTTGATGACCTTCACAGATTTATCCACAATGCTACTATCAATATAACCAATCGCATTAGGATTATTGGCCACCAATTTCTTGATATCATCTTCGGTCTGGTACGTTTTGGGTGGTGAACCACCTCCGGTAAAAATCATTCTTGACCAATAAGAATCTATGGCGCTCTGGTCTTTTTGTAGATATTGCTTCAGGAATATTTTCCTGATTTCACCTGATTCAATTTCAACAGGTATCGCTTTCTCTCCGTTCGAAAAAGTTTTTGTCCTGCCCATAAAGATTTTTTTAACTGATGCTTTATCTATTATTGCATCGTTAGCAGGATGAACGATAACTACTACATCACTGAATGCTGCAGCAGAAAAAAAACCACATAAAAACACTATAGGAATTAGCGCTAATCGTTGTTTACGCATTTTAGAATACATAATCTACCCCCACCGAAATCGAACGTGTATTGCCTATGAAATTCTGATATTCAGTGACTGGCAACGTACTGGTATCTGCCCAATCAGCATCATCAGAAATAATGTCATATTGCATTTTTAAGTCGGTATTTTTCATAAAATCCCACCGCACACTGATACTGCGCAAGCGTGATGCAGCCTCGCCAAAAGAAGGGTCAGAATCATCATAACGCGTGTAGGTAAACATTGGCGTGACATCACCCATCCGGTATCCAATACCGATCAGTTTTGCATCTGAACTAAACACATTATTCGCTATATCAAAACCGTTATACTCGGTTTTTAACAAAAAATCGTTATAATCAACATTGAAGGCCAGGCCAACGAATTTTTGTTTTTCATTATCCTGATAAATATAGCTTCCACCACCTGCTGCCCCATAATTGGCTTCACCATAAGACTTGTTTGTCATGTAGACAGCGCGAATATCAAACCAGTCATACGTATAAGTCACCGAAGTACCGATAATATCTTTCCAATACAAAAGATTGGACGTCGACGCATAATAAATTTCGGCATTTTCGCGATCATCATTTTCTTTTTCTTCACCACCAAACACAGTGATTTTATAGGTTCCATCGCCTAAATCATCGCTATAAGTAAAACTGGCTCCGTTATAGCTGTTGATGGGCCAACCGTATAAATCACCCGGCACCCTTATCCAGGGATAGGCATAACCGACATCATAAAAATCCGAATAATAAAACAACGGTAATCGTTGCCGTCCAACACTCATGGATAATTCATTGTTGAATTGATAGGAAAGATACATAGCGCTCAATTCCGGCTTCATATTATCACCGCCATGTCCAACGACTTGCGTGGTAAAACCCAGACTTTCATTGAACAGCGCATTCACCTGAATCCCCGCTCGAGAATCAGGTGAAAAATCCCAGTTGTTACCCTCATAAATACCCACATTGGGATAATCGGCCACAAAACACGGGCAATCATAGCCTGCTACATTTTGTAAATAATCGCCTTGCTCGCCACCCAATACCTTGCCAGCAACTACGGATAAAAAACCGCTGGCCGTAAAATCCATTGCCAGAACAGATGGAGCAAGAACTAAAGCTGACAAGCCTAAAATAACGGGCTTAATGGTTGTTGTTATACGCACTGTCAAAATAACCTCCAATGATTTATAAAGGGCATCTCTAAAAACGGTCTTTTTCTACGATATACGCGTCAGCTCCGTGCTCTCCCGGAAAAATCTTCGTTTTTAGAGGTACCCTAAAGTATTTAATTTTAAGCTTAATTGTTACTTAATAACCTTCACAGTTTTATCTGCCTTTGCACTATCAATATAACCAATTGCATTAGGGTTATTAGCGACCAGCTTCTTTATATCATCCTCTGTAGCATACGATTTTGGCGGTGTACCACCGCCGGTAAAGATCATTCTTGACCAGTAAGAATCAATGGCACTTTGATCCTTCTGTAAATATTTTTTGAGGAATGTTTTTCTGATATCTCCGGCTTCAACATCGAGAGGAATAGCTTTTTCCCCATTTGAAAAAGTTTTTGTCCTGCCCATGAATATTTTTTTTACTGATGTCTGGTCTATTACAGCTGCGTTAGATGGATGAACAATAATAACAATATCGGCCATCACGCTTGCGGGAAAAATCATGCCATTGAGAAGCGCTGATAGAATGAGCCATTTTTGCTGTTTACGTATTTCAGAATACATAATCCACCCCCATTGATATGATACGGCTATCGCCAATCATATTCTCATAACCCGGCCATCTCGTTTTATCACTTAATCTATCGTATTGCATCTTTAACGCTGTTGATTTTGCAAAATCCCAGCGCACACTGATTGCACTTGCGTGTTCATGTACATCACCAAAATTTGGATCAAAGTCATCGTATTTTGTATAGGTATACATCGGTGTAAAATCATCCATACGGTACCCAATGGCAATCAACTTGCCCAGCGAATGATAATCGGTAGCTGGCATTACAAAACGATTTATCTCGGATTTAACTAAAACGTTATTATAATCAACATTAAAAGCCAGTCCATAAAACTGCTGTTTCTCATTATCATAGGCCACCACATCGCCACCACCTGCTGCGCGATATTTTGCAACACCGTTGATCCTGCTTGTCATATATACCAGACGAATATCAAACCAGTCATACAGATAGGTAGCTGAAGCCCCCACCATATTTTTGTATTCCATCTCAAAACTGTCCGAACCCCAATAGATTTTTGCCTCCTCACGATCATCCTTATCCTTTTCATCGCCAAGCCATGTCGTTATTTTGTATGAGCCTTCACCTAAATCATCATTAAGATCCAGGCTAATACCGTTATAACTATTGATAGCCCAGCCATATAAATCGCCGGGAACACGAATCCAGGGAATGGCATAACCTACGTCATAAAAATCAGAATAATAAAACAGGGGCAAACGCTGTCTTCCCACATTTAGCTCTATTTGATCATCCAGTTGCACGGCTAAAAACAGTGCCGTTAATTCTGGCTTCATATTATCGCCGCCATGACCCACTATTTGTGTAGACACCCTGAAATTGTCATTCAATTTGGCATCAAACTGGATACCAGCCCTGGAATCAGGGGCAAAATCCCATCCATTGTCTTCATAGACTCCGGCATTGGTCCAGTCACCAATAAAACAGGGGCAATCATAGCCATCATCTACTTGCAACATCTGGCCTTTCTCACCACCCAACACCTTACCTGCCGTTATCGACAAAAAACCACTGGTAGATAATTCGACAGCCATCACTGACTGGGAAAAAAGGAAATACGACAATCCGATAAATACTGGTCTTATCAAGCTTAAATGATTGAATTTCAAGTGAATCTCCTATGTATTTTTTATTATTTTTCAAAAACTTAGGTGTGAATTGAATACTGCAGTCCGTAGCAGGTTTGTTGCAAAAAACGTTTTCAAAAACAATGGCGATTGAAAACCTGTTTTTTTGAATATAGTCACTTTTGGAGGGTTGTAAAACTTTTAGGGAGATTTAAATAAAAAGGCAGGCTCTTGGCCTGCCTATAACAACAGAATCTATTGGCAAACACTCAGTGGTGATGACCGCCCACACCATGCACATGGCCATGAGCGACTTCTTCATCACTGGCATCACGAACATCGACTATCTCGATATCAAAACCCAGCTGCTTTCCCGCCAATGGATGATTGGTATCAACATCAACATTGAACTTGCCGGCCTTGATCAAGGTGGCCTGGCGCGCACCCTGCTCGGTTTGTATATGCACAATCATGCCTGGAACCAGGGGCGCATTTTTACGCACTAACAGATGTTTGATGGGGATACGCTGCTGGTTGCCTTCCTCACGCAAGCCATAGGCTTTTTCCGGTGCAATACTCACTGAAAATACATCACCGGCAGCTTTGCCCTCCATCGCCTCTTCCAGGCCTTCAATAATATTATTAAAGCCATGTAAATAGGCAACAGGGTCACCACTTTTTGAACTTTCCAGTTCCACACCGGCACTTTCATCACGCAAGGTATAGTGAAATTGCACAGCTTTTCTAGTTTCTATTTTCATAATCAATTCGCTTTGTCAGTTAAAAATTAGGTACGTGGCAAGGTTACGCCCTTTTGGCCCTGGTATTTGCCACCACGATCTTTATACGATGTTTCGCATATTTCATCGGATTCAAAAAACAACATTTGCGCCACACCTTCATTGGCATAAATCTTGGCAGGCAACGTCGTGGTATTTGAAAACTCCAGCGTCACATGGCCTTCCCACTCAGGTTCCAGCGGGGTTACGTTAACGATAATTCCGCAACGTGCATAAGTCGATTTGCCCAGGCAAACCGTCAACACATTCCTCGGAATACGGAAATATTCAACCGTTCGCGCCAATGCAAAAGAGTTAGGCGGGATAATACAGACATCACTTACCACATCGACAAAACTTTTTTCGTCAAAATTCTTGGGATCCACCGTTACCGAATGGATATTGGTAAATACCTTGAATTCATTGGAACAACGAACATCATAACCATAACTCGATGTACCATACGATATCAGCTTAGTGTCGCCTGAATAGCGCACTTGTCCGGATTCAAAAGGCTCAATCATGCCATTCGGACCTGCCGACATCCTGCGAATCCATTTATCCGATTTAATACTCATATCTGCTCCTTCGTTTATCGATCAGTAGCGATCATTTGCACAACAGGATTTGCGTTATTCTTGCCGCGCATAACCAATGCAGCCGCCATTTTATGCGCAATCTCGATATAGATTTTAGCGATTTTACCGTCTGGATCTGCCACCATGGTGGGCTTGCCATTATCAGTACCCTGGCGAATGGTAATATCCAGTGGCAATGCCCCTAACAGTTCTGCCTGATATTCCTTCGCAATGCGCTCTCCGCCACCATGCCCAAACAGATGCTCTTCATGCCCACACTGGCTGCAAATATGTGTGGCCATATTTTCCACTACGCCGAGCACTGGAATATCCACTTTACGGAACATCTCGATACCTTTCTTGGCATCCAGCAAGGCAATATCCTGTGGCGTCGTAACAATGACTGCACCCGTGACCGGCACTTTTTGCGCCAGTGTTAACTGGATATCACCGGTACCCGGCGGCATATCAATGATCAGGTAATCGAGATCATGCCACATGCACTGCGAGAGTAATTGCTGCAAGGCACCACTCACCATCGGGCCGCGCCAAACCATCGGCGTGGCATCGGTAATCATGTAACCCATTGACATGGTTTGTATGTCATGCACAAAAATCGGGTTAAAAAATTTCTCGTCAATAAACTGCGGACGTTGTGTTTCAGGAATCCCCAACATCATTGGTTGGCTCGGGCCATAAATATCGGCATCTAACAAACCGACTTTAGCGCCTTCTTTGGCCAGAGCCAGTGCCAGGTTTACCGAAGTGGTCGATTTGCCTACGCCACCTTTACCCGAGGCCACTGCAATAATATTTTTGATGCGGTGCATGCTCGGCATATTGTTTTGGGTTTTGCTCTGGGCAATACCCCATTGCAGGTCAACATCCACTTGCTGCACCCCTGGAACGCTGCCCACCAGGTTTTTTAACCGGTTTATAATATCTGCCTTGAGGCTGGCCGCAGGATATCCCAGTGCTATTTCCAGACTTACTTTGCCACCATCAATCAGCATTTTTTTTACCGCATCTCGCGCGACCAGATCCAGTGCCGGTAAAAAAGGGTCATTAAAGCCTTTTAATGCTGTGAGTACGGCTTCTTTGCTAATGCTCATAAACTTCCCAACCCAGGGTAAAATAATAAAAGGCGAGTAGTTTAATCAGGATTAGCCCTCTCGACCAGTTTTTAAGCGCAGCAAAACAGCTTTGCCGCACAGGAGGGGTGAAATCAGCCCATAAAATAGCTATAGTGCATGCTTTTGTTGGCGCTATAACCTCAGGAATTTGCACACAAAATGACTTCTGCATCACTGCCTAAACAACCTCGGAAAATCCTGGTGACCAGTGCACTCCCTTATGCCAATGGTTCCCTGCATTTGGGCCATATCCTGGAAACCATCCAAACCGATATCTGGGTGCGCTTCCAGAAACAACGCGGCAATATCTGTCACTACGTTTGTGCAGATGATGCCCATGGCACCGCCATCATGCTGAAAGCACAAGAATTGGGTTTAACTCCAGAACAGCAAATCGCCAAGGTAAAAGCTGAACACGAAATTGATTTTGCCGGTTTTTTGATCAACTTTGATAATTTCCATTCTACTCATTCTGATGAAAACCGTATTTTCAGTGAAGAAATTTACCTGCGCCTAAAAGCCAATAATCACATTGCCAACCGCAAAATCACGCAATTGTATGATCCCGAAAAATGCCTGTTCCTGGCTGACCGTTTTATCAAAGGCAGCTGCCCTAAATGCAAGGCCGAAGATCAATACGGCGATAACTGTGAAGTGTGTGGCGGCACCTATTCCGCTGCTGATTTAATCAAACCCTATTCCACCATTTCCGGTGCCACACCGGTCGAAAAAGACTCCGAGCACTTTTTCTTTAAACTGCCTGAATTCACTGAATTTTTGAAAGCATGGACACGCTCAGGGCATTTGCAGGAACAAATTGCCAATAAACTCAGTGAATGGCTGGAAGGCGGTTTACAAGAATGGGATATCAGCCGCGATGCACCCTATTTTGGTTTTGAAATACCGAACGCTCCCGGAAAATTCTTTTATGTCTGGCTAGATGCACCCATCGGCTATATGGCCAGCTTCGAGAATCTTTGCCAGCGTAATGGCTTGAGCTTTGAAGAGTACTGGGGAAAGGATTCAACCGCCGAGCTCTATCATTTTATCGGCAAGGATATTATCAATTTCCATGCCTTGTTCTGGCCAGCCATGCTGCATTCAGCCCAATACCGCACTCCTACTGGCGTTTTTGCCCATGGTTTTTTAACTGTCAATGGCCAAAAAATGTCCAAATCGCGTGGTACCTTTATCAATGCCTCCACTTACCTGCAGCATCTGGATCCTGAGTATTTACGTTATTACTTCGCCTGCAAGCTGACCGGGCAAGTCGATGACCTTGACCTCAATCTCCTGGATTTTGTGAATCGCGTGAATGCAGACCTGGTGAACAAGCTTATCAACATCGCCAGTCGCTGTTCGAAATTTATCGCTCAGGGCAACAATAATGTACTTTCTGCCCATATTGAAAACCCGCAGCTTTGGCAAACGACGGTGGATGCTGCTGAAAAAATTGCTGATTTTTATGAGCAACGTGAATACAGCAAAGCCATGCGTGAAATTATGGCTATTGCCGATATGGCCAATAAATACATAGACGATAAAGCACCATGGACATTGGCTAAACAGGGTGGGCACGAACAAGCCGTAATTGATATTTGCTCTATGGGCATTAACCTGTTTCGTGCCTTGATCATTTACCTGAAACCGGTATTACCTAACGTAGCCCAAGAAACTTCAGTTTTCCTGAATGATGTACTGGAATGGAATGGAAGTATTTCTCCATTATTAGGGCACCACATCAACCCTTTTAAACCATTGATGAAACGCGTCGAAATCTCTCAGATTGAAGCCATTATGGGCTGCCCGGTCAGCGCCATGACAGTCACTGCGGTGCCAGCAACGCCAAAATCTGCAGCACCAACAAACCAACCCAAATCGCCAAGCCAGACTGAATCGGCAAAAGCAAAAGATAAAAATGCCATTGCCCATGAAATCACCGTGGATGATTTTGCCAAAATAGATCTGCGTGTCGCGAGAATTACGACCGCGAGTTATGTTGAAGGTGCCGATAAACTGTTATGCCTGCATCTCGATTTAGGTGAACTAGGCAAACGCCAGGTATTTTCCGGTATTCGCAGCGCTTATCAACCAGAGCAACTGATTGGTCAACTTACGGTCGTAGTGGCCAACCTGAAACCGCGCAAAATGAAATTTGGCATGTCGGAAGGCATGGTATTAGCCGCAGGGCCTGGCGATAAAGAAATTTGGCTTTTGGCTCCACATGAAGGCGCCAAACCCGGCATGCGCATCATGTAAGTTCGTCTTATATAGCATATGAAATATATTCAGCTAACATGAATACACATTAATTGAATAAATCCGGCCAAGTCATTAAAGTCACAGGCTTTCCCTACAAAATTTAAGGGTAATTTTTATGGTACAAGAATTAGGCTTTTTATTTATCAGCGCTGTGCTGGTCAATAATTTTGTTTTGGTACAGTTTTTAGGTTTATGCCCGTTCATGGGAGTTTCCGGCAAACTTGAAACTGCCATTGGCATGGGCGCCGCCACTACGTTTGTACTTACTCTTGCTTCTGTATGTACCTATCTTACCAACGCCTACATTCTGGTTCCGCTCGGGCTTGAATACCTGCAAACCATTGCCTTCATTCTTGTGATTGCCGTAGTAGTACAGTTTACCGAAATGGTCATGCATAAAACCAGCCCGATGTTGCATCGCGTGTTAGGTGTATTCCTGCCATTAATCACCACCAATTGCGCCGTTCTCGGTGTAGCCCTGATCAACATCAATAAAGATTTTAATTTTATTCAATCACTGGTATTTGGCTTTAGTGCAGCCGCCGGCTTTTCCCTGGTACTGATTTTATTTGCCGCCATGCGCGAGCGTATCAATGTTGCCGATGTCCCGGTGTATTTCAAAGGCCCGGCTATCGGCATGATCACTGCCGGATTAATGGCACTGGCCTTTATGGGTTTCGCTGGCCTCGTACAGCTATAAGAGATTTTATTTTATGTTCGATTTTATCGTCGCCAACCCCATCTTGTCTGCGCTGTTTGCATTAGGTGGCATGTCTTTGGCATTTGGTGGTCTCCTTGGCTTTGCCTCGGAAAAATTCAAGGTGGAAGGCAATCCTATTGTCGACCAGATCAATGCCATCCTGCCACAAACACAATGTGGCCAATGCGGTTATCCCGGTTGCAGGCCTTATGCCGAAGCCATTTCTAATGGCGAGGAAATCAATCGCTGCCCTCCAGGTGGCCAGGCAGGCATAGAAGCCTTGGCGGTATTGCTGGATGTAGAAATCAAACCACTGGATGCTGTTGAGCGCCCGCCTTCCTATGCCTACATTCGTGAAGATGAATGTATCGGCTGTACCAAATGCCTGCAAGCTTGTCCGGTAGATGCCATATTAGGCGCTGCCAAACAAATGCATACCGTTATCCGCAGCGAATGTACCGGCTGTGATCTATGTGTAGAACCTTGTCCTGTTGATTGTATTGAAATGCGTCCAATTGAAACCACCGTACAAAACTGGAGCTGGAATTTACCCAAACCTCCACAAGAAGTGATCATTGCCACTGATAGAGGAGAAGCCGCGTAATGACATCTGCCACTATCAAAGTCTGGGATATTCATGGCGGAATCCATCCCGATGAAAACAAGCACCAGTCTGTTCAAACTCCCATACAAAAAGCCGCCATTCCATCGGTGTTGGTATTTCCTTTATCCCAACACATCGGTGCACCTGCGGAAGCTATTGTTAACATCGGCGACAAGGTATTAAAAGGGCAAATGATAGCCAAGGCTGTCGGATTCGTTAGTGTACCGGTACATGCTTCCACCTCTGGCGAAGTGATCGCCATTGAAGATCGCCCTGTACCACATTCGTCAGGCATGTCAGCGCCGTGTATTGTGATCAAAAGCGATGGTAAGGATGAATGGATTAACCACGAAGGCGTGCCTGATTACAAAAATCTGGCTAAGCCTGCACTGATTGATATTATCCGCAATGCCGGTATTTCAGGCATGGGTGGTGCCGGGTTTCCCTCAGCCGTAAAACTTAATACGCGACCGGAACAAGTCATTGAAACCCTGATATTGAACGGCACTGAATGTGAACCTTATATCACTGCCGATGACATCCTGATGCGCGAACGAGCCGACGAAATCATTCATGGCGTACTCATCTTGCAACACATCGTTAACCCAAGCAAACAAACACTCATCGGCGTTGAAGACAACAAACCGGAAAGTATTGCCGCACTGAAAAAAGCAGCAGTAGGCACTAACATCCAGATCGTGGTATTTCCCACCAAATATCCATCCGGCGGTGAAAAACAGCTGATTCAGATTCTGACTGGCAAACAGGTTCCAGCAGGCAAGTTACCCGGCGATATTGGCATTGTTTGCCAAAATATAGGCACAGCAGTTGCCATCAATCGCGCAGTTGTACATGGCGAACCCCTAATTTCGCGCATTACCACAGTCACGGGCAATGCCGTAAAAAAACAGCAAAATTATGAAGTCTTGCTAGGCTCGCCAATCAGCGCATTGCTTGAAGCCAGTGCTTATGAAGCACATAAAGTATCGCGTTTGATTATGGGTGGCCCGATGATGGGTTTCACCTTGTTATCACAAGATATGCCTGTGGTAAAAACCACTAACTGTATCTTGGCACCCACCAAGGAAGAATTACCGCCGCCACCACCAGCACAAGCATGTATTCGTTGCGGCATGTGTGCAGAAGCGTGTCCGGTAAGCTTATTACCCCAACAAATGTACTGGTTCGCCCAGGCAAAAAATCATGATGCCTTGAAAGAACATCACCTTTTTGATTGTATTGAATGCGGCGCCTGCTCGTATGTATGCCCCAGTAGCATACCGTTAGTTCAATATTATCGCGCATCAAAAGCTGACATCCGTAAAGCGGAATCCGACCAGAAAAAGGCGGAATACTCTAAAGAACGCTATGAAGCGCGTTTAGCCCGTCTGGAAAAAGCGGAAGCCGAAAAAGAAGCCAAACGCAAAGAGCGCCAGAAAGTCTCTGATAGCAACGCTGTTGTTGAAAGCCCCTCCGCTGCAACAGCACCCAAAACCGACACAATCGCTGCACCCACAGAAAAAACTGCAACATCGAATGACCCGGTGCAAGCTGCCATTGAACGCGCTAAAGCCAAAGCGGCAGGCAATGCAGCGCCTGTTGATCCTGTTGCCGATGCACAAGCGAAAATAGCGGCACTCGAAACTCGCCTGCAAAAAGCTGAAGAGAAACTGGCGACAGCACGGGCTAACAATGATAGCAACCTCGACGCCTTTGTCGGTTCGGTTGAAAAACTGCAAGAAAAACTCGCTGAAGCTAAAGCCAACACACCAGTGGCTGTCGCAGAAAAAACCGAAGTTGCACCTGTTATAGCAGATGACCCGATCCAGGCAGCTATCGAACGTGCCAAAGCCAAACGTGAAAATGCCGACAATATCGATCCGAAAACCAAACTGGTTAACGACATTGCCTCGCTGGAAAAACGCATTGCCACAACGCAAGAAAAAATCAAAACCGCCGAAGCAGAAGGCTCAGACACAGTCGATGTGTTAAAAACCTCGGTGGCAAAACTTCAGGATAAACTCGATGCAGCCAAACAACAGCTGCATCAATTAGGTTAATACACTATGGCATTGCACAAAATCACATCGCCACATGCACATGGCCCCGCCAAAACCTCGTGGATCATGCAGCAAGTAATACTGGCTACTATTCCCGGCGTCATAGCACTCACATATTATTTTGGCTATGGCACCATTATCAATATTATCTGGGCCAGTATCATTGCCGTTATCAGTGAAGCGTTAGTGCTGAAACTGCGTAAACGCCCGATTGCTTTTTACCTGAAAGATTTCAGCGCCATATTAACCGCTGTGTTATTGGCCATTGCCTTGCCACCCTATGCACCGTGGTGGCTGGTGATGCTCGGTTCGATTTTTGCCATTGTCTTTGCCAAGCAACTCTATGGCGGCATGGGTTATAACCCGTTCAACCCTGCCATGGTGGCCTATGTGGTTTTACTCATCAGCCTGCCAGTACAAATGACACAATGGGCTGCACCCCAATTATCCGGCACCAGCGTACTGGGCCCAATTGATGCTTTTATGAATAACTTTGGCTTTATCAATGCTATCGATGGACACACCATGGCTACGCCTCTTGATGTGCTGAAACAAAATAAAAGCCTGATGATGGATCAACTGTGGAGTGCCAATCCACAATTTGGCAGATTTGGTGGAACCGGATGGGAATGGGCCAATGCCGGATTTTTACTCGGCGGCATCTATCTGTTGGCGCGAAAAATCTATACCTGGCACGCTCCTGTCGCCATGTTAGCTACAATCACGGTTCTGGCGGCGCTCAACTACGACGGCGGCAGCTCCAGTTCTGGCGGCTCGCCCATGTTTCATCTTTTCACTGGCGCCACCATGTTAGGTGCCTGGTTTATTGTGACTGACCCGGTAACCTCAGCCGTCAGCAATCGCGGCCGTCTCGTTTATGGTGCCTGTATCGGCATACTGATTTACATCATTCGCACCCGAGGCAACTACCCTGATGCAGTGGCTTTTTCTGTGTTATTAATGAACTTTGCCGCACCCTTTATTGATCATTACACACAACCCAGAACTTACGGTTATGGAGATAAAAAATGATCGGAAAATCCATCACCAAAAATGGCATCATGCTCGCCCTGTTTGCTGTCGTCGTGGCTATTTTGTTAGCTGGCACTGAAAAACTCACCAAGGAAAAACGTGAAGCCAGCGTGCGCACAGTGCAATCCATGGCCCTTGAACAAGTTATCCCTGCCGAACTGCGCAACAATATCCTGCTCGACGATACCTTGCCGGTAAATGATACCGAATTTCTAAAACTGAAAGCCCCGGGCACTATTTATGTTGCACGCAAGGATGGTAATGTCACTGCCTTTATCATTCCCACCCATGCACCGGATGGTTACAGTGGCTCTATCCATTCCCTCGTCGGTGTTAATCTCGATGGCACCATTCTGGGTATGCGCGTTATTTCGCACAATGAAACACCCGGCCTCGGTGACAAAATTGAAATCAAGAAAGCCGACTGGCCATTAAGCTTCAATGGCAAATCACTGACCAACCTTACCGCAATTGAATGGCATGTTAAAAAAGACAAAGGCGTATTTGACCAGTTTACCGGTGCCACCATCACACCTCGTGCCGTAGTCGGTTCCATACATAATGCCCTGTTGTTTTTTGATAAAAACAAGGCGACACTGATTCAACAAGCCACACAGGCAGCAACGCAATCTGCACCAACCACTGCAGGAGAAAAATAATGGCAGATGTCAGCTATAAAGAACTCACCCTCAACGGCCTCTGGAAAAACAACTGCGCCCTGGTGCAAGTATTAGGTTTATGCCCGATGCTGGCGATGTCGAGCTCGGTGGTCAATGCTGTAGGAATGGGCCTGGCCACCATTTTCGTATTAATGCTGTCGAATATTTCTATCTCTGCGATTCGCAATATCGTTTCTGATGCCGTGCGTTTACCGGTCTTCGTCATGATCATTGCCGCCGTGGTATCGGTCATCCAGCTCTTGATGCAGGCCTACACTTTTGAGCTCTACCAGGTACTCGGTGTGTTCTTGCCCTTGATTACTACCAACTGCATCATCCTCGGCCGTGCCGATGGTTTTGCCTGTAAAAATGGCGTACTGCCTTCTGCTGTCGATGGCATCATGATGGGCGCAGGCTATGCCTCGGTGATGTTCCTGCTCGGTTTTTTCCGCGAACTGTTTGGCACAGGCCATATTTTTGCCGACATGCACCTGTTATTTGGCCCCATGGCAGAAAACTGGAAAATGGTACCTTTCAAAAATTACCCGCAATTCCTCTATATTGTTTTACCACCCGGCGCTTTCATATTTATGGGCTGCATGATTGCAGTAAAAAACATTTTCGACGGCCAAATCAAGGCTGCCCAGGCCAAAATCGAGAGCGTGTCAGAGCCCAAGGAAAGCCGTCGTGCACGCGTTACCGGCAATATTTCCTAAGCCCGTTAGATGAACAAGGAAAAGCGCCTGCAGATTTTTGAGCGCCTGCAGGCTCAGAATCCCGACCCCACCACCGAACTGCATTACAGCTCAACCTTTGAGTTGTTAATCGCAGTGATATTATCCGCTCAGGCAACCGACATCAGCGTTAACAAAGCCACAGCAAAACTGTTTCCCGTCGCCAATACGCCGAAGACTATGTATAAACTGGGCGTTGAAGGCCTCAAACCCTTTATCAAAACCATTGGCCTGTTTAATGCCAAAGCCGCCAATATTATCAACACCTGTAAAATCCTTATCGATCTACATCACGGTGAAGTGCCCGAAAACCGCGAAGCTCTCGAAGCCTTGCCCGGTGTCGGCAGAAAAACTGCCAACGTAGTTCTCAATACCGCTTTTGGCCACCCCACCATCGCCGTGGACACCCACATCTTCCGCATCGCCAACCGTATCAATCTGGCGCCCGGTAAAAACGTGGTTGATGTAGAAAAAAAATTACTGAAAGTAATCCCGGCAGACTACTTGCAAGATGCCCACCATTGGCTCATCTTGCACGGACGCTATGTTTGTACAGCACGCAAGCCGCAATGCGGATCGTGCATCATTGAAGACTTGTGTGAATATAAACACAAAACGGAGTATTGATGGCTTATATCAGCTGGATAATCGCGGCAGTGGTGCTGGGCATGCTGGTCTACCCTTTCCTGCAACTGATTCCCAACAAACAGCAAAAACGCCAGGTAGCGTTTCGTCAGGCGGCAATACAAAAAGGTATCCATATCCAGATACGTCATCCCGAATTACCGGCAGCAGTGGCCGTCGAATATCCCGCACTTGTCCACAGCGCGGCCTATTTCAAGCCCGCCAAAAGCAAGCTACTGAATAATCACATCGCCATACGCAGCAATAATGACCATGAATGGTTTTGGCTCAATGACCGTCGCCCGCCTGCTGAAATCATGTCGAAAATGCTGCCTCTTTACCAGAAAATGCCCGAGGCATGTCTCGCCATAGAACAAAACCCCGATGGCAGCACAATGTTTCTACAGGACGCTCTCGAACTCGACCAAATTTCCATAATCGAGGATGCATTAAACAAACTTAACGTATTGATTTCACAATAGATGAGTTTTTATACAATACCGTAACAAAAGGCCAAAGAATGGCTAAAAAAGTTGTTTCAAGCCAATGCATAGCCTATATTTGCTCTTGATAAATAATAAAAAAAGACAGTACTGAATCTGTTTGATATCTGCCCAGGCACAAGGAATGAATATCAAACTGGAAAATCACTATAAAAATAATAATGATGTTATGAAGAACTGGTACCAATCGCTATCACTGCATTCCAAACAGATACTGATTATTATTTTAATCAATGCCCTGTCATTGTTTATTGCTTCTACCCTGTACTTCTACAACAACGTCAGTTCTTACCAAAAAAACCAGATTACCCAGATAGAAGGCAAATCCCGCATCATTGGGGGAACAGTCACCTCTTCCCTGCTATTTCACGATGGCGGCGCAGCACAAGAACAACTGGCTTCTTTAGACCAGGACACCGGCATTCTGTATGTTGGCATCTACGATCCTGATAAAGCCTTTTTTGCCAACTATGAAAGCCGTTTACATTACATTCGCCCGGAAATAGAAAAATACAAACTCGGACTAACCCACAAACACAACATCATCGAATCCTTTACAGAAATCCATTATGACAATGAACTGATCGGCTACCTGTTTGTTGCCCAGGACACCAGCGGCCTGACCGAACAAATGATCAGCCATGCCCTCATCACCCTCACCGTATTTGTGATGAGCTTGTTATTTGCCTATGCCCTGTCGATGTTAATGCAGCGCTGGCTCACCAAACCGATAAAAGACCTGGTAGAAATCATTCACCACATCACCAGCAGCAAAGATTATTCACAGCGCCTTACCGCCCAGCATCACGACGAAATCGGGCAATTGATCAACAGCTTCAACACCATGCTCGATGCCGTCAAACAGCGCGATGACAAACTCAAGTCACACGGCGATGAACTCGAAGACCTGGTTAACCTGCGTACCCGCCAATTGCACCAGCGTTCCAACTACGATGCCCTGACCAAATTGCCCAATCGCCATTTCCTGATTGAACAACTGGAACATAAAATTGAAGCTTCTACCGATGAAGGCAGCCAGATTGCCGTACTGTTCCTTGATCTCGATCGATTCAAAGTGATTAACGACAACCTCGGCCATTCTGTGGGTGATGAAGTGCTTAAAGTCGCCGCACAACGCTTGTCCGGCGTGATTCGCAGTAATGACAACCTGGCACGCTGGGGTGGTGATGAATTTGTTATCCTGTTATCCGATGTAGAAACCCAGGCAGACATTGAAACCATTGCTGGCAATATTGCCCGCTCGCTCGAAGATGTTATCCACCTGGCCGACCGCCAATTCCATATCTCCACCAGTATTGGTATTAGCCTATTCCCTAGCAACGGTAAAGATGCGCTTACCTTGCTCAAAAATGCCGATATCAGTATGTACCGCGCCAAAGATCGTGGCGCCGGCAACTACTGTTTCTACACCGCCGATATGGATGCAGGTTCTGCAGACCGTTTATCCATGGAAACCAAATTGCGCCGCGCGATTGAAAACCATCACCTGCGCATGGTTTACCAGCCAAAGATACATATACAAGGCGACCAAAACACCATCTCCGGCGTAGAAGCCCTTATTCGCTGGCAAGATCCCGAACTCGGTAATGTACCCCCTAACCAGTTTATCCCGTTGGCAGAAGAAATCGGCTTTATCAACAAGATTGGCGATTTCGTGCTGGAATCTGCCTGCAAGCAACATGCTGAATGGCGTGCCATGGGCGTGCCACCGGTAAGGATTGCCATCAACCTTTCCCCTACCAGCCTGGTAGAGCCGGGGATTGTCGACAAGATCAAAGGCCGACTCGAATTCTACAGAATGGATCCGCAATACATCGAACTGGAAATCACCGAAGAAACTTTCCTCGATGGCAGCGACGCCGTACAGAAAAACCTGGAAATGCTGCACCAGCATGGCATCCACATTTCTATCGACGATTTTGGTACTGGCTACTCCTGCTTGAGCTACCTGTTAGACCTGCCCGTCAGCACCCTGAAAATCGATGGCAGTTTTGTACGCAAACTCGGCACCCAGCCACAAAATAACGGTATCGTAAACGCCATCATGACCCTCGGCCACGGCCTGGGCCTGGAAGTGGTAGCCGAATGCGTGGAGACCCAGGAACAGCTCAACTTCCTCAAGGAAAACGGCTGTGACATCATCCAGGGCTACTACTTCAGCAAACCGCTGGAACCTGCCGACCTCGCCAGCTTTGTGCACGACATGACCAAAAAGAACAAAATCAAAATTGCCTGAAAAACCCGGCAACAGGTAAACTGAACACTTTGTTTAGTTTGCCCTACTACCATCCCAATACTGATCAACACAACCTATCACAAGGAATCCCCATGACCGATCTAATCATCAGCGAACTGCATGACTCCGGCGTACTGCACCTCATCCTCAATCGCCCGCAAAAGAAAAACGCCTTCAACCGCCCGGCCTGGCAAGCCCTTACCGATTTACTGAATGATGCCAGAAACAACCCCGCTGTGGCGTGCGTGGTGATTTCCGGTGCCGGCGCCGATTTCTCCTCCGGCATGGATCTCAGCGATTTCTCCTCACCCGATGGCGGCAGTGCCGACGAACACCCCTTCTATGAAACCCAGCAAGCCGTTATCGATTTCGACAAACCGCTGATAGGCGCCGCCAAAGGTATCGCTGTGGGCGGCGGAGCTACCCTGTTATTCCATTGCGATGTTGTCTACGTTGGCACCACACTCAAAATGCGCCTGCCCTTTGTTAACTTAGGTCTCGTACCCGAATTTGCCGCCAGCTACATGCTGCAAGCCATGATCGGCACCCGCCGCGCCGCCGAACTGTTTTACACCGCCGAATGGATCACCGCCGAACGCGCACTCGAAGTGGGCATCGCCACCAAAATCTTCGACGAAGCCGAACTGGTAGAACAAGCCCTCGCCAAGGCTAACGAAATGGCACAATGGCCAGTGATCTCCCTGCAAGAAACCAAACGCTGCCTGAAAGCCACCCATGCTGCAGGCCTGAAAGCTGCGATGGAAATTGAACGTGATGGTATGAAACGCCTGGCGGGCGGACCAGAGAATATTGAAGCCGTCATGGCGTTTATTGAAAAACGTGCGCCGGATTTTAAACAGTTCAGGAAGTAATAAAGCTATATGGGTTCAGAAACTGGACCCTTTGCCTGCCTAAAATAATGAGAAAAAAGGAATAATCCCAGCTCCCGAAACACGACTAACTTAACGAACGTTTTTATTCGTTAAGTTCGGGGAACTTAACGAACACGCCT
>CAZTZY010000005.1:0-55839 GCA_964617765.1 uncultured Spongiibacteraceae bacterium | reverse complement strand
ACATGCGCTGCTCGCGCTCCTTGATAATATTGTTAGGGCCAAACACCATCGACAATACGCCGATGGTAGCAGGGTAGCCTTCGCTGCGGAATTTCTCGACGAGGAAATCCTCGCAGGCCAGTTTGCCAAACGCATAATCACTTTGCAGCGAACTTCGGTCGACAGGATGGCTTTCAGTAATGGGCAGCAAATCACTACGGCCATAAATCAGCGTGGAGCTGGCAAAAATATAATGCCCGGTTCGGCCCTTGAAGATGTCATACATCAGCTGCACATCTTCAACGCGGTAAGCGCTTAAATCGATAATCGCATCAAACGACTTGCCGCCGAGAACCTCGCGCATCTGTTCATGGTTCGTTCTGTCGGCATAAAGCCGATGCACTGCCTCTGGAACCTTGGCTGGTGATTGGCCGCGATTGACGATGGTGACATCGTGGCCCTGGAAGATGAGTTCGTTGACTACCGCGATGCCGTTGAACTGGGTGCCGCCCATGACGAGTACTTTCATTTTTCACCTCTATCGTAAACTGGCTATCACTTCCCTTGTATCCGCCTTCACACCCCGCCACAAACGGAAGGATTCAGCGGCTTGTTCCACCAGCATACCCAGGCCATCGGCAATGTGTGTGCAATGCTGTTGTTTTGCCCAGACCAGAAAGGCTGTTAATGCCTTGCTGTACATCATGTCGTAACAATGCGTGCTGGCGCCAATCACTGCTGACGGGATCGGCGGCACTTCACCGGCGAGGCTGGCTGAAGTGCCATTGATGATAAGATCAAATACATGGTGGGGAATTTCATTAAACGCGACCGCTTCAATATTGCCGTGTTTGGAAAAGGCCTGAGCCAGATTTTTGGCCTTGTCGACGGTGCGGTTGGCGATAAATACTTTTTTCGGATTTTGTTCCAGCAACGGCCCTAATATGCCGCGCACCGCGCCGCCAGCACCCAGCACGAGGATATTTTTGCCGGTGATTTGCCAGCCGTGGTTATCCATAATATCGCATACCATGCCGATGCCGTCAGTGTTGTCGCCGGTGATTTCACCGTTGCTGTCGATAAGCAGGGTATTCACTGCACCGGCCTGGCGAGCGCGCTTGCTGAGTTTGTCGGCAAGTTCGTAGGCATCAAGCTTGAACGGCACGGTGACGTTCGCGCCTTTTCCGCCCTGTTTGATAAATGCTTGTATGGCTTCGGCAAACCCGTCTATCGCTGCCAGCTCTTTGGTATACACCATATCTTGCTGTGTCTGCCGGGCAAACCGGGTGTGGATTTCCGGCGATTTGCTGTGCGCTATCGGGTTGCCGAATACGGCGTATTTATCCGTCATGTCAGGCTCTCTTGCTGTTTACAGATTCAGCCAGTTTTTGGGTGTGGTTAACACATCATACAGCCTGGCTTCGACGCTGCCTGCTGTCGGTGCCCACTGGTAATCCCATTTCACGATAGGTGGCAATGACATCAATATGGATTCGGTGCGCCCGCCGGTTTGCAAACCAAACAGGGTGCCGCGATCGTACACCAGGTTGAACTCGACATAACGGCCGCGACGATGCGCCTGGAAATCGCGATGTGCTTCGGTGTAGGGTGTGTCTTTGCGCCTGGCGACTATTGGCCGGTAAGCTTTGACATAACTGTTGCCGACGGCCTGCATAAACGCAAAACTTTTCTCAAATTCCCAACTATTCAGGTCATCATAAAACAGGCCGCCTACACCGCGCGCTTCGTTGCGGTGTTTCAGGTGGAAGTATTCATCACACCACTTTTTATAATCGGTATAAACATTATCGCCAAACGGTTTACACGCATCGAACGCGGTCTGGTGCCAGAACACGGCATCTTCGTCATAGAGGTAGTAGGGGGTTAAATCGTAGCCGCCACCAAACCACCACACTGGCGCTTCACCGGCTTTTTCGGCGACAAAAAAACGTACGTTGGCGTGCGAGGTGGGCACATGTGGATTGGTCGGGTGAATCACTAACGATACACCCATGGCCTGGAAGCTGCGCCCGGCCAGTTCGGGGCGATGTGCCGTAGCGGAAGCCGGCATGCTGGCGCCCATCACGTGTGAAAAATTCACGCCGGCTTTTTCAAATACCTTGCCATTGGCCAGTACACGACTGGTGCCACCACCGCCTTCGGGACGCTGCCAGCTGTCGCTGATAAATTCGGCACCGCCATCTTCGGCAGCCAGTTCGCTGCAAATGGCTTGCTGCAGTGTTAACAGGTAATTTTTTACCGCGTTGATTTCAACACTGGTGATGGTATCAGGCACGAATGATGGCTCCGGTGAGTAAATCTTTAATGGTACTGGCTTGTGTTGAATTACCGATGCGTCCACGGCAGATTTGTACCTGGCTTTTAAAATAGCGTTGTACCTGGAATGCTTCTTTGGCAGGCTGACAACCTTGCGGATTTGCCGACGTGGAAACGATCGGCCCACCGGCTGCTTCACATAACGCCTTTACCATAGTGTGTGCCGATATCCTGACGGCAACGGTATCATGTTCACCACTGATCCAGCGTGGCACTTTGTCGAGTTTAAACGGCACCAGCCAGGTGGTGGGCTTTGCCCGCGGGCGCTGTATTAACTGGCGCTGTTCCGGGGTAACGGATTCAGCCAGTAATGGCTCCAGTTGTTCGTAACTGGCGACCACCAGAATCAGGCCTTTTTCGACAGGGCGTTTTTTAAGCTTCAGTAATGCTTTAACAGCTTCGGGATTGAAGGGGTCACAGCCCAAACCCCACACAGCTTCGGTAGGGTAGGCGATGATTTTGCCAAGGCGTAATGCCGCAATCGCTTGCTCTGCTGATAACGCCTTGGCTATGGGGCCGTATGTCATATCAGCCCTGACGAAGCTTTTCTTGCAGGGCTTTGTCTTTGGCGATAACGGCTTCGGCATTGGCTTTACGTTCAGCACGCAGGGCGTCAGCGATCACCGGATTGGATACGCCCATAATTTGCGCGGCAAGATAAGCGGCATTTTTTGCACCGGCCTTACCAATCGCCACTCCCGCAACGGGAATACCCGCGGGCATTTGTACGGTGGAAAGCAGGGCATCGAGACCATCTAACGAGGAATCAATGGGAACGCCGATCACCGGCTTTAACGTATTGGCGGCTACCGCGCCAGCCAAATGTGCGGCCATGCCTGCGGCAGCAATAAACGCTACACAGCCACGTTGGTCTGCATCTTTCACATAGGTATGTGTGGCTTCGGGTGTGCGATGTGCAGAGGTGATTTTGGCTTCAAACGGGATATTGAATTTTTTCAGGATTTCGAATGCGGCTTCCATGGTCGGCAAATCGGAATCGGAACCCATTAAAATGGCTACAAATGGCTGGTTCATGCGCTGGTTCTCATAGGGTAAAATGGCTTTCGATTTAATCACATTAACGTAAAAATGCAAGTTACCGCAAGCTTAGCTGACAAGCTTAAAATCCCCGTAATTCACGGGATTTTCAGCTGTAGTTTTCTTTACAATGCTTGCCCAATGCCGGACAAAACGACTATTCCCAGCAAGGCAAAAATGGCTGCCGCTACGCCGTGGATGATTTTGAGCGGTATTTTTTCGGCAAACTTGTTGCCGATAAATACTGCCGGCACATCGGCAATCATCATGCCCAATGTTGTACCCGCTACCACCAGTATCACTGCGTCAAAATGCGCTGCCATGGCTACAGTCGCTATTTGCGTTTTATCGCCCATTTCTGCCAAAAAGAAGGTAATGAGTGTAGCCCCGAAAACGCCTAAACGCTGGGCTACCTGTGTTTCTTCTTCCTCGATTTTATCGGGTATCAGTGTCCATATCGCCATACCAAGAAATGATGCCCCCAATAACCAGCGTAAATATTCAGGGCTGACCACGCTGGTTATCCATGCCCCTAATGCGCCGGCCATGCCATGATTCAACAAGGTTGCCACGAGTATGCCCAAAATAATCGGTAGCGGTTTTTTAAACCGCGCAGCCAAAATAAATGCCAGTAACTGCGTTTTATCGCCCATTTCAGCCAAGGCTACTACGCCTGTAGATACAAAAAAGGATTCCATTGATATCTCCTAAATCTTCGGGTTAAGTGTATTGGTGTAACTGCCACCTCGTATTAAACAGGCAGGCATTCCCCAAAGCTTTTGTAGTATAGCCAATTTTATTCTGCATTGTCCTTGCGATAGCTCAAGCACTCGACTCTACTTTGTGGTTATTTAACGCGTCGGAGGTTACCCGCAATATCTTCTATATACCCGCTCATTGCGAGCAGCATGATAACACTGCTCAGTTCAGCGATCGCCTTGCCCGTTACACGCACTAATTCATCAAGATGAATCACATCAAACGGGATATGTTGCAATACATTTTCCTCGGATTTACTTAAGCCGTTAGTTCGGGGCGTTTCAAAAAGTCTTTGTTGTTTACTGACTTGCCAGTTCATTGCCGACATAATATCTTCTGCTGACTCAACGAGATAGGCGCCATCTTTTATTAATTGATGGCACCCTTTTACCATCATGTTATTTATTGACCCTGGAACAGCAAAAACATCCCGGTTTTGTTCCAGTGCATATTTTGCTGTGATCAGTGATCCACTTTTTAATGCCGCCTCAACAACCAGCACTCCAGAACTCATTCCACTGATAATGCGATTGCGCCGTGGAAAATGATCGCGTTTGGGTGCAGTAAATAATGGAAACTCTGAGACCAGTGCGCCATTCCCAATGATTGCCTCGCTCAATGCTCGATGTTGTTGTGGGTATATTTGATCAAGCCCATGTGCCAATACGGCGATCGTCTTGCCTCCGGCTTTCAATGCGCCGGCATGTGCAGCTCCATCAATACCTAACGCCAACCCACTGGTGATAACCAGATTGTTCTGCACCAGCTCTGCGCTCCATTCAAAAGCCATGTCCCTTGCCATCACGCTGGCCTTGCGTGCCCCAACCACCGCAATTTGCGGCGCCCCCAGCAGCGCTGGATCGCCTTTAACATATAACAATAACGGTGCCCGATGTGTCTCTTTTAATGCTACTGGATAATGTCGGGATTGCTGTGATATCACCTGCACGTTATGCCGAAGCAGATTTTCTACATCGCGCTTTACCTGTTGAAAAATCGGGTGTTGCTGACCCTGATTTTGTAATGCCGATATTTCTTCGCGCTGCGCCAGAGTTAACATACTTAACGCTGCCTCATCCGCTGAAAAAAATGCCTGCGGAGAACCAAAATACGCTATAAGTTCATGTGTTTGAGAGAATGAAAAACGGGTGAGGTGCTGTAGAGCCATCCATGGCTCCAGTATTTCTTGATCATCCATGATCTGTCCTTTTAACTATCAGGGGTTTTTAACTTTATCGCCCACAACTAACGGGCCGCTTGCATTTACGATTAAACCAAACGACATTTTTTTGAAGGTTCTGAAAACAATCATCAATCCATCACGGGTATCTGGCAAGCGAACCAGTTCGCCATTAATTTGATCTTTGATCACGCTGCCTTTTTTGTAGACCGCTAACACATCACCTACTTCCAGTTCATCTCGCTCGCCGAGATTGATGGCCACGATATCCATGGCGCCTACCTGAGAGACTCCACCTTCAACGTCCATGATAAATCCACTGACTTTATTTTTAGGGGCTTTTGGATTGAATGTAGAAACAATTTTTTTCTCTTCACTTTGCAACAGGCGGTCGTTAATACGAATTTCTTCATGTGTTTCATTCACAATAAACGTCACTATGTCGCCATCCAGACTGCCTACCCGGCCTGCACCGATATCTACGGCCTGTAATCCCAGCACTTCTTCAGTCACCGGATCTTTATAGGTTTCCCCTGCACGAAAAATACCAAACGCACTGTCTTCTGGCTTAAACTTTCCGCGCGCATATATCTTGTCTCCCGCGCCTGAAACAATGTGTTCTTTATCTCCTGCAATGACGTACGGCGCAGCATTTAAATCCTCAACCGTGACCACACGGCTTTTGGTTAAAAACGCACTGATTTTATCGAGCGGGATGGCCGGGATGGCAACTTCAATGGCGGCCGACCTTACTCTCGGCTCCAGCTTGCCATCAGCCAACACTTTCACGGGGGCGCGCTCGGAAACCACTAAACGGGGCTGCTTTTCACCATTTTCCATGACGTAAACCAAAGAAAGCTGGTCTCCCGGATAAATCCAGTGTGGATCCTTGACCTGCGGATTGATCTGCCAGATTTCTGGCCACTGCCAGGGGTTATCAAGGAAAGTTCCTGCGATTTCCCACAAGGTATCACCTTCTTTAACCAGATAGGTGTCTGGATGGTCTTTTTTTAGCGCGAGCGTATCGGCCATCAGTGTGTAAGCCCAACCACCCAGGATCAATACCAATAACAGTCTTTTCATAATGAGGTTCCTTTAATACGCTTTTGGCCTTCAGTTTATTATTGTGATCTGGTTAATGGGTATTCGAGGCCATGCAATTTGTATAATATAGCAGATGAATTTACATTAGTTGTCTAGTTTGTCACAACTTTTTGTTGTTTGATCATCATCTTAGATCACTTCCTTAAAGTTTTTTAGTGGATTTTACCGAAATACCATGGCGCTCTTAACCATTCTTGAATATCCAGACCCGCGTTTACGTACCATTGCCAAACCGGTTCAGCAGTTTGACAAGGCATTGCAGCAATTAATTGATGATATGCTGGAAACCATGTACACCGCGCCGGGTATAGGGCTTGCCGCATCACAGGTAAACGTTCACCTGCAACTGTTGGTAATGGATATCAGTGAAAACAAGGATCAGCCTTTAGTCTTTATCAACCCGGTATTATCGATTATTGATGATGAGCTGGAGTCTTATGATGAGGGGTGTTTATCGGTTCCTGGCTATTATGAAACCGTTACGCGCCCTAAAAATGTAAAAATTACCGCGCTCGATCGGCACGGCAAAAACTTTACGATGACCGATAGCGGCTTGCTGGCCATTTGTATACAGCATGAAATGGACCATCTTAATGGCAAATTGTTTGTTGATTACCTTTCGCCATTGAAACGCAATCGCATCAAAAGCAAACTCGAAAAAGCCCATAAACAACTGGCCGAAAAATAGCTGATATGTCATTCAAGATTGTTTTTGCAGGAACCCCGGCGATTGCAGCAACGCATTTAAGCGCATTGATTGATGCCGGGCTGAACATTGCCGCCGTCTATTCCCAGCCTGATCGCCCCTCTGGTCGCGGCAAAAAACTTCAAGCATCACCGGTAAAGTCACTCGCACTTGAGCAAAACATTCCAGTTTACCAACCCGTTAATTTCAAGAATGCCGAAGATGTTACCTCCCTTGCTGCCCTTAGCCCGGACTTGCTGGTAGTCGTGGCTTATGGTCTTTTGTTACCCCAATCTGTTTTGGACATTCCCCGATACGGTTGTATTAATGTCCATGCCAGCCTGTTACCCCGCTGGCGTGGAGCCGCACCGATTGAACGCGCGATCGAAGCCGGTGACACCGTTACCGGCATCACCATCATGCAGATGGATATTGGGTTCGATACGGGAGATATGTTGACTGTCCGTGAATTACCTATCTCCGCTGATACCACTGGCGACAGTTTGCGTGAACAAATGGGCATCGCCGGCAGCGAATCATTATTAGCTGCCATCGAGTTATTACAGCAAAAGGCATTGCAGCCGGCACCGCAAAATCACGATCAGGCAAATTACGCCCACAAGCTCAATAAGGAAGAAGCTCAATTGGACTGGAAACAGCCAGCTGATGTTCTTGATAGAAAAATCCGGGCATTCAATAGTGCCAATGTCTGTTTTAGCCTGTACAACGGTGAACGCATCAAAATCTGGCGTGCTGCTCCATTAACAACTTCTGCCCCCAAAAATCCGGGCGAGATTCTTGATGTGAATAAAAAAGGTATCACCGTGGCCTGTGGGGAAGGCGCCCTGCAGCTGCAACAAGTGCAATTGCCCAATGCCAACAGAATGGACGTAGCCGCTATTCTTAACGGCAAAAAAGATTTTTTTGTAGCAGGTAACCACTTTGATTAAACCTCGGGATGCTCGTACTGCAGCTGCCCTTGCCTTGCAACAGGTTATCGTACAGCGTATTTCCCTGACCTCGGCCATCGATGAGCAGAGCAAGCACTTACCAACCACCGAAGTCTCTTTTCTTAAGGCTATTGTATTCGGGGTGATGCGCCACTTTGAAACATTGTCCCATGCCTTGCAGCCCTTGCTAGATAAGCCGTTACGCAATAAAGACAAGGATATCTATGCCTTGTTGTTGATTGGCGCCTACCAGCTTAAGCATCTGCGCACACCGGATTACGCTGCCATTGATAGTTGTGTAAAAGCCGGGAAGGCATTAAAAAAACCCTGGGCGGCGGGATTAATCAATGCTGTCTTGCGACGTTATCAGGCGCAAGGGGATCTATCGGCCAATCCCCAGGTGCAAAGCGAACATCCAGTGTGGTTGTATAACGCGATTTGTCAGTCCTGGCCTGAATTCTCGTCTGCCATCTTTGCCGCCAATAATACCGAACCGCCGTTTTGTATCCGGGTGAATACCCAAAAAATCACGCGGGATGCCTATCAAGCAAAACTTATTCAGGCCGGAGTGAATTGCCAACTGGGAGAGTTCTCACCGACTGCTATATATTTATTGGATAAGCCAACCAACATTTTTGATCTCCCCGGTTTTGCTGAAGGTGAATGCAGCGTTCAAGATGAGGCACCTCAACTGAGTGCCTTTTTGCTGGATCTTGCACCAGGACAACGTGTGCTGGATGCCTGTGCTGCCCCGGGTGGAAAAACCTGTCACATCCTTGAGACTGAGCCTCGGCTGATTGAATTGCTGGCTGTTGACCAGGATGCTAATCGGCTTAACCGGGTTAAGGAAAATCTCCAGCGATTACATCTTCACGCCACTTGTATCGCGGCTGACATTATTGATACCGATGCCTGGTGGGATGGCGTACTTTTTGACCGTATTTTATGTGATGCCCCTTGTTCAGCAACAGGGGTTATCCGCCGTCATCCCGACATCAAGTTCCTGCGTCTGGCGACAGACATAGAACAGCTACAATCTTTACAATTGCAGATTCTGTCAAGCTTATGGCGAACGCTTAAACCCGATGGCGTTTTGTTATACGCTACCTGTTCTATACTGCCAGAGGAAAACACCCATGTGATTGGCCAATTTTGCCAGCAACAGAACGATTGTGTAGAAATTACCATTCCGTTGAAATGTGGCATAGTGCAAGAGCATGGTTATCAGTTATTTCCCCAAAGCGGGGCACACGACGGGTTTTTTTATGCCAAGCTCAAAAAACAGAATGTCTCGTTAACATAAAGATTCTATTGTTAGGGCTGGCTCGATGGTAGGTCAGGCCCTGAACCCGATTCCTGATCACATCCCCAATTTCGATACTCATGTTGCTGCTATTTTTCGGTGAAATCGTTCTATTATCCCTATAAAACTTAAACGTAAACCGGTACCCGACTTTGTGCTTTCTGCGGCGTGGAGTTTTGTTACGTTATATTATCTGGTTTTTGCTTCTATCAATTTATCTTTGCAAGCTACTGGTTTGGATTTTTACACCGCGACGGCTGCAACCAGCACAACCCATAACGACATGAGTGGCGGGTTAGGCTGTAACACTAACACAGCAGCATGGAAATTTTTACCTTTCTGCTACTTTTTACTCGGGCATTTTGGCGAAGGTAAAAACCCTCCAGCCGCAACTGCCTTTACATATTCTTGTATATCTTCCGCCTGCCTTCCGGACCTCGCCGAAAACGTCTATATGTCCATAAATATTGCGCTGGTGCTTCAAGAATCAGATTCTCTACGCTTTTGTTCATGGCCGATACAGATTCGGTTAAATCCCTGGAGTACATTCCAGGATCAACCGGCCTGATAACCAATTGATATTGCCCGGAGTCCAGTCTTCTGGAAAACCCGCACAGCAGCCTTGCATCTGTTGCTTTTGCCAGACGTGAAACCAGTGTCATTGTGGGTGTTGATTGGCCAAAAAAATCTGCAAAAATATACGCATTGGTATTGGCAGGAATTTGATCAGGGGCGATCATGACTATCTTGCTACACTTTAATGCCTCGACTAACACTTTAACTCCCTGTTGTGCTTCGACCATGGTAGCACCGTTTTTCATACGGCCTTTTTGAATAAATTCGTTAATTCTTGCCGGGACAATATCATCGGCATTATTAGACATCACTGTACACGGATAAAGACTGGCCATTTGTAATATAAAGTATTCCCATTGTCCCAAATGCGGGCCAATCATGATTAATCCCTTGCCATGCGACAGTGCTTCATCAATCAACTCCTGCCCTTGAACTCCGCCAGACAATGCCGGGTCATCCTCCATTGCATGAAGCCAGATTCTCGGCATTTCCATGCCCGTCCGTATAATTTCCAGCGTGGCCATTTGGGCGAGTCGCTTTTTTTCATCGGGATTTAACTGTGGAAAACAGAGATTGATATTGGTGTAGATGACTTTTCTTATAAACGTCTGGCCATGCCATGACAAAAAAGAAATCCCTTTAGCCATTATCCGAAGCAATGGGAAAGGGAAACTGGCCAAAAATAACAATAATAACTTGCCCAGTTTATTTTTTATCCAAGCGGCCATCTATTTTTATTCTCATCAGGGGATTGCTGAACTTGTGTGCAACAACAGCTATAATCAACGGCTTTCATTATTGCATATAAAAGGTATTCTGCGGTGACGAATCACTCACAAGTTGACGTTTCAACATTCCAGGGACTTATTCTGGCCCTGCAACAGTTTTGGGCAAATCAGGGGTGCGTTATTTTACAGCCTCTGGATCTTGAGGTAGGCGCTGGAACTTTTCACCCTGCCACGTTTTTACGTGCTATTGGCCCTGAAACTTGGAATGCCGCTTATGTGCAACCTTGCCGTCGACCCACTGATGGTCGTTATGGTGAAAACCCGAATCGTTTACAGCACTACTATCAGTTCCAGGTTGCCTTAAAACCTTCACCCGACAATATTCAAGAACTGTATCTTGAATCGTTAAAACATCTTGGGCTTGATACCAATATTCACGATATCCGTTTTGTAGAAGATAATTGGGAATCGCCGACACTCGGCGCCTGGGGTTTGGGCTGGGAAGTGTGGCTGAACGGCATGGAAGTGACTCAATTTACTTACTTCCAGCAGGCGGGTGGTCTTGAATGTTATCCGGTAACCGGTGAGATCACTTATGGTCTTGAGCGTATCGCCATGTACCTGCAGGGCGTGAACAGTATTTATGATCTGGTGTGGACTCATGGCCCGCAAGGTGATGTAACTTATGGTGATGTTTTTCACCAAAATGAAGTGGAAATGTCACGCTTCAATTTTGAGGAGGCCAACACCGAATTCCTGTTCCAGAGTTTTGATGTTTACGAAAAAGAATGTGAAAAACTCATCGCTAAAAGCCTGCCTTTACCTGCTTATGAAATGGTGATGAAGGCTTCTCATGCCTTCAACCTGTTAGATGCGCGCCACGCGATTTCTGTTACTGAGCGCCAGCGTTTTATTTTACGAGTTCGTACACTTTCCCGAGCTGTCGCTGAAGCGTATTTCAATGTACGTTTACAATTGGGCTTTCCTCTGGCTCCCGCTGCATTGCGCGATGAAGTGATCAGTAAACATAAAGGGGATGCAAAATAATCATGGCCAAACATTTATTGATTGAAATCGGTTGTGAAGAGTTACCGCCAAAATCGTTACATGAGCTCTCGCAATCGTTTAAAGAAACCTTTCTTGCGGGTATGCGACTGGAAGGCCTTGGCTATGGCAAGGTAAAAAATTATGCAACCCCGCGCCGTCTGGCGCTGGTTATCCATGATCTGGTTGAGCAACAACTGGACCGTGAAGAACTGAAACTGGGCCCGGCTGTAGCCTCCGCCTTTAACGCGGATGGCAAACCAACACCTGCTGCCAAAGGCTTTGCACGCACCAATAACACCACAGTTGATGCCTTGCTACGTGTACCCGGCGACAAGGGTGAACGTCTGGCATTCAAGTCCATACTGAAAGGCAAGCCTGCTGAAGAATGTATTGTTTCCCATATCAAAACGGCACTGGACCAATTGCCCATCGCCAAGCGTATGCGCTGGGGATCCAGCCGCAACGAATTTGTGCGGCCGGTAAAATGGGTGTCCCTGGTTTTTGGTGATGCCGTTATTGACGCTGAAATCCTCGGTGTAAAAACCGGGCACCTTAGTCGTGGCCATCGTTTTATGGCGCCACAACATTTTGCTGTTACTGCCGATAATTACGAAGTGGAACTCCGTAAACACTTTGTTATTGCCGATATGGAAGAGCGCAAAAAACTGATCCAGATAAAAGCCGAAGAACAAGCCGACGCCATTAATGGCAAGGCACAAATTGCCGATGGCTTGCTCAATGAAGTAGCTGCGTTAGTAGAGTGGCCGGTTGCCATCACCGGGCGCTTTGATGCACACTTTTTATCTGTGCCTCCTGAAGCGTTGATTTCCAGCATGGCAGGTCATCAAAAGTATTTCCATGTGCTGGATATAACCGGAGCATTGATGCCTAACTTTATTACTATTGCCAATCTGGAAAGCCGTGATGTGGCGCAGGTGATCGAAGGCAATGAACGGGTGATTCGCCCACGCCTGAGTGACGCCGCCTTCTTTTACGAAACCGATAAAAAGAAAACACTGGCTTCTCGTTCTGACGCCTTAAAAACCATCGTTTTCCAGAAAGATCTGGGCAGTATTTATGACAAAACGCAACGCGTCAGTAAACTCGCAGGCCTGATTGCACAACAGATTGGCAGTGATGTTGCTAAAGCAGAACGAGCAGGGCAGTTATCAAAATCAGATCTTGTTTCTGAAATGGTACTCGAGTTTGATGACCTGCAAGGCCTGATGGGCAAATACTACGCATTAAATGACAATGAAGATAAAGATGTTGCCGCAGCTCTTTATGAACAATACCTGCCTACTGGTTCAAGCGATGATCTGCCAAAAACATCGACTGGCTGTGCATTAGCGTTAGCCGATCGCATCGATACACTTATAGGGATTTTTGGCATTGGCCAGCAACCAACGGGCAATAAAGATCCTTTTGCCCTGCGCCGTGCAACTCTCGGGATTATCAATATCATCATCAACAAGTCTCTCGATCTTGATTTAGAGGCACTTTATACTTTTGCCTTTAACCTGCATAAAAATCTGGCTGTAACCGATACCGTGCAACGCGCCCTGAATTATACTATTGAGCGTTTCCGTGCCTATTATCAGGACCAGAATATTGCGACAGAAGTCTATCTGGCCGTTTCCTCCAGGAATATTTATAACCCTCTGGATTTTGATAAACGCATCCAGGCGGTTCATCAATTCAGCCAACTCGAAGCTGCTTCAACGTTGGCTGCTGCCAACAAGCGTGTGGCCAATATCCTGGCCAAACAGGAAAGTGGCGAATTTGCTGCCCTCATTGACATGGCATTGCTGGCCGAGCCTGCAGAAAAAGATTTAGTCAACTCGTTAGAGTCAAAAAATGCGGATCTCAACTTGGCAACGACAAACAATGATTACAACGCTGTTTTAACTTTGTTGGCCAGTCTGAAGCCAGAAATTGATGCTTTTTTTGATAGCGTGATGGTAATGGTGGACGATACAAAATTACGTAATAACCGTTTGGCTATTTTACATAAACTTCGCGCAGCCTTTCTGGCGGTGGCGGATATTTCTTTATTGGCGAATAAATAGCTAACCCTGTTTCTTGTGAGTTTTCGTAGTATGAGTTATCCAATAATGCTTTTGCGCTCGCTGGTTTTCTATCTGGTTTTTGCCTCATTTTGTTTGGCGTTTTGTTTGACCGCTGTGTTTTTCATCTGGTTTTTACCCTTTGAAACCAAGTTTTCTTATTTGGCTAACTGGAACCGGATAACCATATTTTTAACTAAACATCTTGCTGGTATTGATTACAAAGTTACTGGCCTTGAAAACCTTCCCAAAGACGGTACGTTTATTGTGTTGGCAAAACATCAAAGCCAATGGGAAACCTACTTTTTGTTATTATTATTTTATCCTGTCAGCCTCATTCTTAAAAAAGAACTGTTAAAAATACCCGGATTTGGCTGGGGATTACGGATGATGAAAACAATACCGATTGATCGCAGCAACCCAAAGCAGGCATTGAAGCAAATTCAAGCTACAGGCTTGATTCGTCTCAAAGAAGACAATCTACCCATTTTAATTTTCCCCGAAGGCACTCGTATACGCTGGGGCGAAACCGGCAAATATGCCCGAAGCGGGGCAGCACTTGCTATCAGTGCTAATGTGCCTTTAGTGCTGATCTCCCATAATGCCGGCTATTTCTGGCCAGCAGATACTTTCCTGAAAAGGCCGGGGATTGTAGATGTGGTTATTAGTAAGCCAATTTATCCTAACGGTAAAACTGCCCTGGAACTCACCAATGAAGCCGAGCAGTGGATTGAAGCAAATATCCGCCAACCCCGGACTCAATAAGATTATAAAAAAAGCCCCGATTTTTACATCAGGGCTTTAATTTCACGCATAAATAATCTTTTTTATCTAGACATCCAGATTCGCCACTTTTAATGCATTCTCTTCAATAAACGCTCGACGTGGTTCTACTTGGTCGCCCATCAAGGTGGTGAATATCTGGTCAGCGGCGATGGCATCTTCAATTGTGACTTTTAACATACGACGCGCCTCGGGATCCATGGTAGTTTCCCATAATTGTTCCGGGTTCATTTCGCCCAGACCTTTATAACGCTGGATACCATAACCGCGCTTGGCTTCTTTAATTAACCACTCGAGCCCCTCTTTAAAACTGCGCGTTTCAAACGTTTTTTCTGCGCGCTGGAAATAGCCACCCTCTTCGATCAGATGGGCAATCTCTGCACCTACCGAAACAAATGATGCATATTCTTTTGATGAGAAATATTCAAATCCAAAGATATGTTCTTTGGGCATGCCATGCGCCATAATAATTATGTTAGGGCAATATATCTGGCGCTCTTCGTTAAATATCACATCAAAGCTATAACGATGGCTGCCTGTGATATTACTGGTTTCCAGCTGGTTTTTTAGTTGCTCGGCCCATGCCTGTACCTTTTCCTGGCTTTTTAAATCCTCAATCGCCAAAGCGGGAATATAAATCATCGCTTCCATTAATTCCGAAGGGTAAAGGCGTGATAATCGAACTATGCTTTTCATTACTGCACGATATTTGTCGACCAACCGCTGTAATGCCTCGCCCACAATGCCCGGGGCGCTGGCATTGACATGAATCGCAGCATCTTCAAACGCAGATTGAGTCAGAAATTGATCCAGTGCTTCATCGTCTTTCAAATATTGCTGTTGTTTGCCTTTAGCTATCTTATAGAGCGGTGGCTGGGCTATGTAGATGTGGCCAGCCTCAATTAATGCCGGCATTTGACGGAAAAAGAACGTCAGCAACAGGGTACGAATGTGCGAACCATCAACATCGGCGTCGGTCATGATAATAATGCTGTGATACCGCAGTTTTTCGAGATTAAACTCTTCACGGCCAATACCACAGCCCAAGGCGATAACCAGAGTACCTATTTCTGCCGAAGACAGCATTTTATCGAAGCGTGCTTTTTCGACATTCAGGATCTTGCCTTTTAAGGGCAGGATAGCTTGCGCACGGCGATCTCTGCCTTGTTTTGCCGATCCTCCCGCAGAATCACCCTCTACGAGGTACAATTCAGATAGGGCAGGGTCTTTTTCCTGACAATCTGCCAACTTGCCTGGCAAACCGGCGATATCCAGCGCGCCTTTGCGGCGAGTCATATCTCGTGCTTTACGCGCAGCTTCTCGAGCTCTTGCTGCATCCAGCATCTTTTGGACAATGATTTTGGCATTACCCGGGTTTTCCATCAAATGACTGGTAAGTGCCTCATTCATGGATTGTTCAACAACGGTTTTTACTTCAGAAGAAACCAGCTTATCTTTTGTTTGCGATGAAAACTTGGGGTCGGGAACTTTTACGGAAACAATCGCAGTTAACCCTTCACGGGCATCGTCGCCGGTTGTATTTACCTTGTCTTTTTTTCCAAAGCCTTCATTTTCAATATAGGTATTCAGGCTTCTTGTTAACGCAGCCCTAAATCCTGCCAAATGGGTTCCACCGTCTCGCTGTGGAATATTATTGGTAAAACAATACACATTTTCCTGAAATCCATCATTCCACTGCATGGCAATTTCAACACCTATTCCATCAGGACTTTGAGTGTTGAAATAAAATATCTGGTTAATCGGGGTTTTATTAGTATTAAGATATTCCACAAACGCTCTAACGCCACCCTCATGAAAATGGATTTCTTCTACGCCTGAACGCTCATCTTTTAATACTATCTTCACTCCTGAGTTAAGGAATGAAAGCTCACGCAAGCGTCGACTCAAAATATCAAAGTGAAATTCTATATTAGTAAAAGTATCTGCTGACGGATGAAAGGTGACTGTTGTTCCAGTTTCTTGTGTTTCTCCAATAACAGCCAATGGCGCTTGTGGAACACCATGCCGATAAACTTGCTCGTGCACCTTGCCTTTTCGACGAATTATCAGGCGCAATTGCTCTGAAAGGGCATTAACAACCGACACCCCAACACCATGTAATCCTCCGGATACCTTATAAGATGAGTCTTCTCCGCCAAATTTCCCCCCCGCATGAAGTACTGTCATTATAACTTCAGCTGCAGATACGCCTTCCTCATGGATTTCCGTAGGTATGCCTCGGCCATTGTCAGAAACAGAAACAGACTCGTCAGGATGTATTACTACACGTACTTCTGAACAATATCCTGCCAAAGCCTCATCAATACAGTTATCTACCACCTCGAAAACCATATGATGCAAGCCACTCCCATCATCAGTATCGCCAATGTACATTCCAGGGCGTTTTCTTACGGCATCCAGACCTTTGAGTACGGTAATACTGGAAGCGTCGTAGGTATTTTCACTCATTATTTTCCAAGCTCCTTAGCGGTTTGTTGGAGTATGTCACTATTATTATGTTCCACGTGAAACATCCATTATTGGGGTTATTTTACCACGTTCCACGTGAAACATCCGTGCTTTATCAGCATTACTCTTATAAACTCGATCATCGACGGCAGTAATAAAGCACTGGTAGCCTTCAGCTTTTATATAATCTATAAACATATTGAGATGGTGGTCATCAAGCTCTGATTGTAGATCATCAAGCAACAAAACCGGGCTTTTATGACTATTGCTGGCCTTTACTGTTTTGGCCTGGGCTAATTTCATTGCCGCAACAAGAACCTTTTTTTGGCCGCGAGAATAAATATCCTTAACGTCGTTACGGTGGATTCTTAATTGTATATCCGCCTTATGGGGGCCGAGATGCGTTATCTGATACTTTAAATCCCTCTGGAATTGTGACTGCAGTAATTTCAGTAGCTCTTGCGCCGACACTGGTTCTGGTCTTGACTTATCCGGATGACTGTATGCGTCGGCAATGTCCAGTCGATCTATGCTCCATCCATTTTTATAGAATATTTCATGGTTAGACTCTGCCCCTAGAGCCTCCAGCGTTGACTGAAGTTGCGGGTGAAATACATCCAGAAATTGTAGCCGGTAACTTTCAATTTCGACCGCATGATAAGCCAACTCCAAGTCCCAAGGTTCGTAGGCCTTATAGTCCGGCACATTAGCCCTGAGAAGGGCATTCCTCTGTTTCAATGCGCGGTTAAATGCTTTCCAGTTATCATAAAACCCATGTTCCACGTGGAACACTCCCCAATCAATGAACCTTCTGCGTACGGATGGTGATCCATCAAGCAAGTCAAATGCCGTTGAATCCAGAACAACGACGGGCAAGATGGCGGAAAGCTCTGCCAGGGTCTCAGCATTAGCACCATCAATTCTTATTAAATACTGGTTTTTCCGATCTCGCTCTATACCTAATTTATGATGGGTATTAGTCTCATCAATACATTCAATAAAAACCCGTAAAGCTGCCTGATCTTGACTAATTACCGTCTGCACCTTGTTATTACGAAAAGAGCGGCCTTGGCTAATAATTGAAATGGCTTCTAGTAACGATGTTTTTCCTGCGCCGTTAGCCCCGACAAAGAAGTTAAGTACACCCAAATTATCAAGTGAGACTTGCTTAAGATTTCTTAACTCTTCAATCTGAAGGCGTTTTATATACATAAAGAGGAAAAAGGGCAGGGCAGGGACAGGCAGGCAATGATAAAAATAGCAATGCGCCGATTAAAGGCGCATTGGCATAATGACATAAACAGAATCACTATCAGCAGCTTCTTCAAGCAATACACTGCTATTGGAGTCAGACAATGTTAACTTTATTGTCTCGCCAGTTAATACATTAGTTACATCAATCAGGTAATTCACATTGAAGCCGATTTCCAGGCCATCACCCGCATAATCAACAGCCAACGTATCTTCTGCTTCTTCTTGTTCGGGGTTATTGGCCTGAATGGTTAATGAGGCATTTGATAAAACAAAACGTACACCACGATATTTTTCATTCGACAAGATAGCGGCCCGATTGAACGCTTCTTTTAAACCCAGGCGAGAGCCCAGTACGATCTTGTTTCCTCCGCGAGGAAGAACTCTCTGATAGTCCGGAAATTTACCTTCCACCAATTTAGTCGTAAAGGTGAAGTCTGCTGTTTTAGCCCTTAAATGATTTTGTCCAAACCCGATCTCGACGGACGCTTCATCAGACGTCAATGAGCGCGCAAGCTCCAAAACCCCTTTTCGGGGAACAATAATCTGGGTAACGCTTTCGACAGTAATAGAATCTGACTTCAAGTCACAGAGCGCTAAACGATGGCCATCGGTAGCAACAACACGTAATTGTTGCGGACTTAGTTCCCATAACATGCCATTTAAATAAAACCGAACATCCTGCTGCGCCATAGCAAAAGCCGTTCTTTCAATCAAACGCTTCAATTGGCCCTGCAATATGGTAAATCTGGCTTTTACGTCACCTTCTTCTACATTAGGAAATTCACTTGCGGGAAGCGTTGAAAGGGTAAACTTGCTTCGTCCTGCACTGACTATAACTTTTTGTTTATCCGCCGCATTAAAATTTATTGTGCAGCCATCAGGTAACGACTTGCAGATATCCAATAATTTTTTGGCAGGCACAGTGATCGGCTCAGGCGCTGAAACCGGTTCATTTAATTGAACACGTCCGGTAATTTCTACTTCCAGATCTGTACCCGTTAATGAAAGGGTTTGGTCTTTAATATCAAATAAAACGTTAGCTAATACTGGAAGTGTTTGGCGACGCTCTACAACACCTGCAACTAAACTTAACGATTTTAATAATGCCTCTCTTTGAACACTAAATTTCATTATTTTTGCTTCCTAATGTATGACCGTTTTTACCGTAAAAAGAATATAATATCTATGTTGTTAGTATACGCAAAAGATTCTTTAAATCTTCTCTTATATCATTATTGCTCTCATTTAATTCAGCAATCTTTTTACACGCATGCAAAACCGTTGTGTGGTCTCTGCCGCCAAAAGCTTCGCCAATCTCTGGAAGACTATGGCTGGTTAATTGTTTTGCCAATGACATGGCTACCTGCCTCGGCCTGGCCAAAGATCTGGTTCTGCGTTTAGACAATAAATCTGACCCTTTTATTTTATAATACTCGGCCACCGTTTTTTGGATATTATCAATACTGACCAGCCTATCCTGTAATGAGAGTAAATCCTTAAGCGAATCCTTGACTAACTCTATATCTATGGCGCGCGCCTTAAAATGCGCTTGTGCAATAACCCTGTTTAACGCCCCCTCCAATTCTCTTACGTTGGAGCAAATTCTCTGGGCAATAAAAAAAGCTGCGTCCTTAGGTAATTGAACACCTCGTTGGTCTGCCTTCTTCAGAAGTATGGCGACTCTTGTTTCAAGCTCAGGCGGCTCTACTGCTATTGTTAAACCCGATCCGAATCGGGAACGCAAACGATCCTCTATTCCCTTAATCTCTTTTGGATAACGATCACACGTTAATATAATCTGACGCCCTTCGCCTAACAGAGCCTCAAAGGTGTGAAAAAATTCTTCCTGAGAGCGGTTTTTACCGGCAAAAAACTGAATGTCGTCAATGAGTAATACATCGATATTACGATAATATCGCTTAAAGTCATTTATAGCATTTAGCTGTAGTGCTTTTACCATATCAGCCACAAATTTTTCTGAATGCAAATAAAGCACTTTGGCATTAGGATTTTTTTGTAAAAGCGCATTGCCCACGGCATGCATTAAATGGGTTTTGCCCAAGCCACTACTGCCATACAGTAGAAACGGGTTATACGCGCCGCCTGGATTTTCAGCAACTTGCATAGCGGCAGCTCTGGCTAATTGGTTAGACTTTCCTTCTACAAAGGTATCGAAATTATAATTTGGAATAACATTACTTTGGTGCGATACCGGATCCGCCAACGCTATTTTTAAATTGGCATCTCGAGATGATGATTCAATTGAGTGCGCCTGAGTAATATTCCCAGGTGCCCCGTTGACATCCTCATTGTTCAAAATAGGTGTTTGCGGAACAATATCTTCAACCGCATTCATTAAAGGCAATCTTCCTGCATCCGCTATTGTTAATGAAACAGTCTGAAAATGCCCTTGGCTATGTTTTTCTAATAACTGTTCTATCCGCGACAAATATTTGTTTTTAACCCAATCCTGAATGAAACGATTAGGTGCAGATAAACATAACGCCCCTGTGGCATTAACTTCTATCTGCAATGGCCGGATCCATGTAAAAAATTGTTGTGAGGGGAGTTCATCCTTTAATGACGAACAACATTGCTGCCAAATATCTGTTGCTTGCACGACTTTATTATCCTTATTAACTCCTGTCTGAACGTTTTACGGACTCAGAAAAAAGTGGCATTTTTGCCATTGTCTATTTATACAAAGGGCTTCTTGATGGGGTTATAAATTGAAAACTATTTTATCTTCCCTTCAAATACTTATCCACAAAAACTTGAATTTAAAAGCATTTTGGGGGCTGGATTAATTTATGTTTTTATTTTTCAATGTGTTATGAATAATGGCTTTTATGGAGTTTTCAACTGCCGCAGAAAATTGCCTGTGGATAAGATGTTAATATCCTATTTATAAATTGTTATTTGTTTAAAATACTTACTATTTTTCAATGGCTTATCGACGAAATTCATCGACCCATATATATAAACGGGCCAACAAGCCACAGATTGTTTTTATGTGTTATTGAATTCGGCAACTATTGTCTCTATAATCTCACGCCCTTTTAGTGGGTAATTTTAACTAGAAAACATTGGCAGAAAACCATGAAAAGAACATTCCAACCTAGCGTAATTAAACGTAAGCGTACACACGGTTTCCGTAGTCGCATGGCAACAAAAGGTGGCCGTCAAGTACTTAGCCGTCGTCGTGCAAAAGGTCGCCATCGTTTAGCTGTATAATTGTCACTTAATAGCATGGCAGATCGACTCTTTTTTGATAAATCTTGCCGGCTGTTAAATGCCACGGATTACAAAGCCGTTTTCGATGATGTTAAATGGAAAACTTCCAGTAAGGAAATTCTCTGTTTAGGTCGGAATAACGGCTTGAAACACCCCCGCCTCGGCCTAGTTATCGCCAAAAAAAATATTCGCCATGCCGTGCAAAGAAATCGTGTAAAGCGTATTATCCGCGAGTCATTTCGTTTGCATCAACATCAACTCCCTGCAATTGATATGATAATTTTGGCTCGAGCAGGGCTTGGTGATTTTAGTAATACTGAGTTACATATCGAAATAACCAAAATGTGGTCTCGGTTAATAAAGAAAGTTGATCAGCCAACACAGAACGGTGCGTAGAAAAATTCGTGAAAGCGCTTAAGAAATCCGCCTCAATCCTAACTTCAGGTTTATTGAAAAGCTTGCTTCTGTTAGTGCGATCTTACCAATTGTTTTTATCGCCGATATTAGGCAGCCATTGCCGGTTTCATCCCAGCTGCTCACATTATTGCCAAGAAGCTCTTAGCGAGCATGGTATTAAAACCGGATTATTGCTAAGTATGAAACGTATTTTTCGTTGCCACCCAGGTACTCCGGGTGGTTTTGATCCAGTTCCTAAAAAGAGTTAATCCCATATGGATAAATTACGTATTGTTTTAATTGCCGCTTTTGCTTTGATTAGCTTTATGTTGGTCATTGAGTTTGCAAAATTTAAAGACGAAAAAAGCAAAGCCGTTCTTTTATCAGAACAATCAACATCATTAACCGAAAATAACGCAGCTACCAATAACATCAATAGCCCTGTAAATGATGATGAAATTCCTGCGCTGAATACCGCCAGTCACATTGCTCCTATTTCTGAATCTAACGCAGTTAATACATCTTTGATTAAGGTTACAACTGATATCCTGGATGTAAAAATTGATCCCCAGGGCGGTGATATTGTATACGTTGCATTACATAAACATCTCGCTCGAATTGATACACCAGACATTCCATTTGTACTTTTGGAAAATGCAAAAAATCGAACCTATGTTGCCCAAAGTGGTTTGATCGGCAAGAACGGGACCGATAATGCCACTGGCCGCCCGTTATTCAAAAGTTCTCAATCCCGTTACATATTGAAAGAAGATGAATCCGGTATTACTGTTGATTTATTACTTGAAAATAGCGGCGTTTTGATTACAAAACGTTTTAGTTTCAAACGTGGTGCTTATCTTATAGATGTTGATTACCACATTAAAAATAATACAACTGAAATATGGGAAGCGGCATTTTATGGTCAAATTAAACGTGATGCCTCGAAAGATCCAGCTGCTGACAATGGCAATATGGGCGTGTCCCCATTTTTAGGTTTTGCTACTACAACCAAGGATGATCGCTTTAAAAAAATACAGTTTGACGACATCCAGGAAAAACCGTTTTCTAACATTCACCATGGTGGGTGGATCGCCATGATACAGCATTATTTTTTAAGTGCCTGGATAGCTGATCCAAATCAGGAGAATGAATACTCAACCGTTTATTCAAAAACCGGATATTATCTGGCGCGCATTAAAGGGCCTCTAACCAGTATAAGCGCAGGTGCCGAAGGCAACATTCATTCGTCTTTTTATGCAGGCCCAAAAAATCAATATCACTTGGCAAAAATATCCGATAGCCTGGACTTAAGTGTTGACTATGGCATGTTGTGGATGATCGCCCAGCCATTATATGCATTGCTCTATTTTTTCAACAAAGGTGAACTTCACGCTTTTGGCAAAGAGTTAACTTTTTTTGGTGGCATCGGCAACTGGGGGTTTTCAATAATATTACTAACCATTTTTGTTAAGCTCTGTTTCTTTTCCCTAAATGCAAAAGCCTATAGCTCTATGGCAAAGATGCGCGCTATACAACCCAAGATGCTAGAAATAAAAGATCGATATGCGGATGACAAACAACGGCAATCAAAAGAAATGATGTCGTTGTATAGCAAAGAAGGGGTAAATCCGTTAGGTGGGTGTTTGCCTATGCTGGTTCAGATGCCGGTTTTTATTTCGCTTTACTGGGTTTTGTTAGAGTCTGTTGAACTACGCCATGCTCCTTTTATTGGGTATATTCACGATTTATCCGCAATGGATCCTTACTTTATAATGCCTCTCATTATGGGTGCCAGTATGTGGTTTCAACAAAAGCTGAACCCCCCACCGCCTGATCCTATGCAAGCTAAAGTGATGCAATTTTTACCGATTGTATTTACGTTCTTTTTCCTGTTTTTCCCATCGGGCCTGGTTTTATACTGGATAGTCAATAACGTTTTATCTATTGCACAGCAATGGATTATAACAAAACGCATTGAAGCAAAACCCATATCGACGTGAGCATAGTTTTAAATAAAGATACTATTGCCGCTATTGCCACGCCTCCTGGAAAAGGAGGTGTTGGCATTATTCGAATATCTGGCAGTAACTCCTATAATATTGCCCATCAGATTACAACATCTACATTAAAAAACAGATTCGCTCATTTTTGTAAATTTTACGAAATCAAATCTGCTTCATCGAAAGAACTTATTGATGAAGGGTTAGCTATTTATTTTAAAGCTCCATTTTCATTTACGGGTGAAGATGTTGTCGAGCTTCAAGGACATGGCGGTCCTGTTATTCTTGATGCCCTGTTAAATGAATGTATAAAACTAGGGGCCAGACTTGCCAGACCCGGTGAGTTTTCTGAGCGTGCCTTTTTAAATAACAAAATTGATTTAATCCAGGCTGAAGCTATTGCAGATTTAATTGAAAGTACTTCAATTCAAGCAGCAAAAAATGCTGTTCGATCATTGCAGGGTGTTTTTTCAAAGCATATCCATGAACTGGTTAGCCAGGTTATTAACCTGAGAATATATGTTGAAGCCGCTATAGATTTCCCAGAAGAAGAAATTGATTTTCTTAAAGATGGCCATGTAAAAAGTAAACTCGAATCAATAATAAATGAAATTAATACCACACTAAAAACTGCCAATCAGGGCTTGATAATACGCGAAGGATTAAATGTTGTTATTGCTGGAAAACCTAATGCAGGAAAGTCTAGTTTATTAAATACGTTGGCTGGGAATGATGTAGCAATTGTTACGGATATTGCAGGGACAACACGTGATGTATTAAAAGAACATATCATCATTGATGGTATGCCAATACATATAATTGATACTGCAGGGTTACGAGAGAGCTCTGATATAGTTGAAAAAGAAGGTATTCGAAGGGCTTGGGAAGCTATAAAACAGGCTGATGCCGTTTTGCTGGTTGTAGATTCCAGTAGAACTTTAATTAATGATCATTCGACATTAGATGAATTAATAAAAAAATTCGATATTAACATTCCAATAACCATTGTTAGAAACAAGTGTGACCTAACGGGTGAAAAAACCAATATTATTCATAATGAAAATAATACCGTAATAACCATTTCAGCTAAAAACAATATAGGAATTGATTTCCTAAAACAGCATTTGAAAAACATTGCCGGGTATCAACAATTAACCGAAGGCGGTTTTACAGCTCGCCGTCGTCATATTGATGCATTAGATAAAGCAAAAATCAGTCTTGATAAAGGAATGGAACAATTAATAATTTCTGGTGCCGGTGAATTATTAGCTGAAGATTTACGTTACTGCCAGGAATTCTTAAATGAAATTACTGGCGAATTTACTAATGATGATTTATTAGGGAAAATTTTCTCAAGTTTCTGTATTGGTAAATAGCTAATTTGTTATAAGCATGTATCCACAGGAAATACACAATGATATTTATTCTGTTAATAACCTGGATAAATACTGTGGTTAAAAATAACGTTTATACATAAAACAATAAATTAAGTTAAAACAACTTACAGTTATCCATTTTTATCCTAATGGAAGTATCAGGAAATACCGATGATATAAATATCTTATAATATTAATAAGTAATTGATTTATAAGTATAAATATCATATTTACACAAGTATTCCATGTACTATATATAACAACTATTAAAATACTATATACATATATATGTATATATATTCATTAATACAATTAAATATAAAACATTAATAAGCGTACAAAGTAAGACTTGTTGCTTTTTTAACCAATATCTATAATGGACGGCTTTCTAAAAATTATTGAAACAGGCAAATAACGTGGAATATCCGAAAAAATATGGGGTAATTGTCATTGGCGGGGGACATGCCGGTACGGAAGCAGCATTGGCTAGTGCGCGTATGGGCGTTTCAACCCTCTTGTTATCTCATAATATTGAAACATTAGGTCAAATGTCTTGTAATCCAGCAATTGGAGGAATTGGGAAAAGTCATCTCGTCCGTGAAGTTGATGCTATGGGTGGAGCCATGGCTAGAGCTACCGATAAAGGAGGAATACAGTTTAGGGTTTTAAACCTGAGAAAAGGGCCGGCTGTAAGAGGAACTCGAGCTCAAGCAGATAGAATTCTTTATAAAGCGGCGATTAGGGAAATACTAGAAGGACAGGAAAATCTGGATATTTTTCAACAAGCTGCCGATGACTTGATTATTGAAGGTGAAAATGTTCGTGGTGTTGTTACGAACATGGGTGTTAAATTCAGGTCAGAAACGGTTGTTTTGACCACAGGTACATTTTTAGGAGGCCTAATCCATATTGGCCTCGATAAACATTCGGGTGGGAGAGCTGGAGATCCTCCGTCTATTGCGCTGGCAAAACGCTTGCGAGAATTACCTTTCAGGGTTGGTAGACTTAAAACAGGAACACCTCCTCGAATTGATGCAAAAACGGTTGATTTTTCAGGACTAGAAGAACAGTGGGGAGATAAACCGGAACCTGTAATGTCTTTTATGGGTTCTGTAAAAGATCATCCTCGGCAAGTTTGTTGCTGGATAACACATACTAACGAAAAAACCCATGAAATTATTCGTGGTGGTCTTGATCGCTCGCCTATGTATACAGGTGTAATAGAAGGGGTTGGACCACGTTATTGCCCATCAATCGAAGACAAGATAAACCGGTTCGCAGATAAAAATTCCCACCAGATATTCATAGAGCCAGAAGGGTTAAATACTCATGAACTTTATCCCAATGGTATTTCAACCAGCTTACCTTTTGATGTACAAATCAATTTGGTTAGGTCTATAAAAGGTTTTGAAAACGCACATATTATTCGACCAGGATACGCAATTGAATACGATTATTTCGATCCAAGAGATTTAAAACCCTCGTTAGAAACAAGAGCAATTAATGGATTATTTTTTGCCGGGCAAATAAATGGCACTACCGGATACGAAGAAGCTGCCGCTCAGGGTATGTTGGCAGGATTGAATGCAGCAAGATTATTTCAAGGAAAAGAAAGCTGGACCCCGCGCAGGGATGAAGCGTATATCGGTGTGTTAGTTGATGATTTGATTACATTGGGAACCAATGAACCCTACAGAATGTTTACCAGTAGGGCGGAATATCGACTGATATTAAGGGAAGATAACGCCGATTTAAGATTGACGGAAAAAGCGCATGAATTCGGCATGTTAACAGATGAACAATGGCGCGTATTTTGTAATAAAAAAGAAGCTATAGAAAAAGAAGAGCAAAGGCTCCGTCAAACATGGATCCAGCCCGACAGCAAAGAAGCAGGCGAATTTAATAAATTATTTGAGAATTCCTTAAGCCGTGAATACAGTTTAATGGATATATTAAAGAGACCTAATATTCAGTATAAGGATATTACAGATATAACCGGCGTTGTAATAAATGACAATAGCGTTACAGAACAAATTGAAATAAAGATAAAGTATGCGGGTTATATTTCGCGTCAGGAAGAAGAAATTGAACGTATGCGTCGTTATGAAGACACAAAAATATCAACAGATATCGATTATATGACAATAGATGGCTTATCGAACGAGGCCAAACAAAAACTCAATAAAATAAAACCCTACTCATTGGGAAGTGCCGCACGTATTCCAGGTGTTACACCTTCCTGTATATCCATATTGTTAGTTCATATGAAGAAGAATGGATTTTTGGAGCGAGTAAAAATTGCCTGATTTGAGAAACGATATCGTAAAAAACCTGAAAAAAATTGATCTGCTAATTACAGAAGAAAAAATTGAAAAGCTGAATTATTTTTTAAATCTCTTACATAAATGGAACAAGGCTTATAACCTGACTTCGGTAAGAGATATTAATGAAATGTTAGAAAAACATATTGTTGATAGTTTAAGTATTGTTAAATATATAGAAGGCGAACGATTAATTGATATAGGAACAGGCCCTGGATTGCCAGGCATTCCATTGGCAATATTATTCCCAGAAAAGTTTTTTGTACTATTAGACAGTAATGGTAAAAAAACCCGTTTCTTACAGCAGGCTAAAACCGAATTGGGTTTAACCAATATTGAAATAATTAATGATAGGGCCGAGCAGTATAAACCCTGCATATTGTTTGATGAGATATTGAGTCGTGCGTTTTCAAGTTTAGAGGAAATGTTAACAAATACAGAACACCTTTGTAAGGATGGAGGTCGCTTTCTCGCAATGAAGGGCCAATACCCGGAAACAGAGTTGCAGGCTGTTAAAAAACCTTATAAGGTTCAAGCTATTGAATGGCCTGATAATCAGGCAGAACGACATTTAGTTATTATTTCTCAACCATCACGGGGTTAGTCGTGGCAATAATTTTAGCAATCGCCAATCAAAAAGGTGGCGTCGGAAAAACGACAACCACGATAAACTTATCGGCATCTTTGGCAGCCACAAAAAAAGAAGTTTTGTTGGTTGACCTGGATCCACAAGGCAATGCAACCATGGGAAGCGGAATCCAGAAAAATAAACTGGAACTTTCTATTCTTGACGTTTTAATGAATGAATGTGAAATAGAAGATGCCATTATTTTTGGAAATGATGCGGGATATCATATTATTGGGACAAATTCTGATTTAACAGCAGCAGAGATAGGTTTGCTATCAGTAGAAAATAAAGAAAAAAGGTTGGCGACTGCTTTAGATAAAATTAGAGATCGTTACGATTATATCCTGATTGATTGTCCGCCATCACTTAACATGTTAACGATAAATGGATTGGCGGCCGCTGATGGAGTTATCGTTCCAATGCAATGCGAATATTATGCATTGGAGGGCCTAACAGATTTAATGGGTACAATACAAAGAATCAAGGAGGTCGTGAATCCTAAGCTGGAGCTTGAAGGCATATTACGCACTATGTATGACCCGCGTAATAGCCTGACAAAAGAAGTGTCGGATCAGCTTACACAGCATTTCGCTGAAAAAGTATATCGGACATGCATCCCTCGAAATGTCCGCTTGGCAGAAGCTCCGAGTTATGGGCTACCAGCATTAATGTATGATAAAGCATCTCGCGGCGCATTAGCCTATTTGGCATTAGCCGGAGAAATGTTGCGTCGTAATAAAGAAAAAGAGAATCAACATGGCAGTTAAAAAGAAAGGCCTTGGTAGAGGTTTAGACGCCTTGTTAGGCGTTAAAACAGCAATTATTGCAACCCAAGATAACGCAAATTCGGACACAGATAAGTTAGCGGCACTTAATCGCGATGGGGAGTTAAAACAACTACCTATAGAATTTTTACAGCGCGGGAAATATCAGCCTCGCCGCGATATGTCTCCGGAAGCATTGGAAGATTTATCCAACTCGATCAAATCCCAAGGGGTTATGCAGCCAATAATCGTTCGACCTATAGGCGAGCAAAAATATGAAATTATTGCGGGTGAAAGACGCTGGAGAGCAAGCCAGTTAGCAGGCCTGGATAAAATCCCTGTAATTATCAAAGACGTGCCAGATGAAGCTGCAATTGCAATGGCGCTGATAGAAAATATCCAGCGAGAAGATCTTAATCCCATAGAAGAAGCCGCAGCACTCCAAAGATTACAGCTGGAGTTTGAGCTTACCCAGCAACAAGTTGCCGATGCGGTGGGTAAATCACGTACAACAGTGACGAATTTGTTGAGGCTAATGAGTCTGAAAGAAGATGTGCGCAAGATGCTTGAGCATGGTGATATCGAAATGGGCCATGCGCGAGCTATTCTGGGATTGCCACAGCAATTGCAGTCAGCTGCAGCAAACACGGTAGTATCAAAAGGTTTGTCAGTCAGGCAAACCGAATCATTAGTGCGAAAAATGCAGGAAGACAGCTCCACCAAAGATCATGTAAAACAAGAGCCTAGTAACGACATAAAGAGGCTGGAAGATGAGTTATCCCAAAAAATAGGCTCACCTGTTGAGATACAGCATGGAGCAAAAGGAAAAGGGAAAATGGTAATAAAGTATTCCAGTTTGGACGAGTTAGACGGGCTTTTGGCTCATTTGAGGCGCTGAAGACAGATTTTTGATAGGTTGTTTAAAATATGACCTCCATAAAGTGACGCCTGAATTAATAAAACCCACAAAGAACGACGATTGATTCCTGAAGCTAATAGGCTTAGAATATGCGCGCCTTAAGTGTTGCATAATTAGGGTCGAGAGGGGTCATGGGATTGAAAGAAAATAGATTACCTGCCCGTATAAAGCGAACAGATATACACAAGATCACCTGGATGCAGTTTCTAATAGTGGCCTGTTTGGCAGCTATAGGGTGGGGATGGGATAGAGCGCTAGCCTTGGCAATAATATATGGCTCAGCCATTTTTATTATCCCCAATGCTTATTTTGCGTGGCAAAGCTTCCGATATATGGGAGCGGCACAAAGCAAATTAGTCATTCAATCGTTTTATAAAGGCCAAACGGCAAAATTTATACTGACCGTGGTGATGTTTGCAGCATTGTTTGCAATAGTTAAACCGGCATTAGTGGCAATAGTTTTTATTAGTTATATGTTAAACGTGCTGTTTCATGCAGTAGTAACAGCATTTGTTTTAAATAAATCGTTATAAATAGAATAGTTAGGTAATTGTTATGTCGGCTTCAGCTGAAGGTCACGGACCAACAACTACAGAATACATCCAGCATCATTTGCAAAATCTTGCTTATGGAAAATTGCCTGCTCTGAATAAAGAGGGGCAGCCTTATGTCCGTCATGATGGAACTGTGATGACTGCAGATACATGGACACTTGCGCACTCAAGTGAAGAAGCTAAAGATATGGGCTTTATGGCAATCCATCTGGATTCTATGGGTTGGTCAATTGGCTTGGGCTTGATTTTCTGTTTTATTTTCAAAAGAGCCGCGAACAAGGCCACTGCAGGCGTGCCATCAGGATTTTTAAACTTCATCGAAATGATCGTTGAGTTTATTGATAAAACTGTAAAAGATACCTTTCACTTTAAAAACCAAATGGTTGCGCCAATGGCGTTAACGATTTTTGTTTGGGTGTTCTTTATGAACCTCATGGACTTATTCCCCGTGGACTGGTTTCCAAGACTTGCTGCCTGGATAACTGGAAATCCCCATATTTACTTTAAGGTTGTTCCGTCTACTGATCCGAATGTAACGCTGGGAATGTCCTTTACTGTATTTTTCCTGATGATTGGATTTTCTCTTGTAAAAAAAGGCCCCATTGGATTTTTTAAAGAGTTGGCATTTCATCCGTTTGAGCCTTCATTTACTGCGAAGGGAATAATATTTGCTCCATTATTGATCCTGATAAACTTGATACTTGAATCTGTTGCATTAATAGCAAAACCTATTTCGCTCGGTCTTCGGTTATTTGGCAATCTGTATGCAGGTGAAATGATTTTTATCCTGATTGGCGTAATGTACAGCGCAGGCCTTGTTTATGGTTTGGGTGCGGGCGTATTGCAGTTGGGTTGGGCAATTTTCCATATATTGGTTATAGCACTTCAGGCATTTGTATTCATGGTGTTATCTATTGTATATATGGCAATGGCTCATGATGTTGGCGAACACTAAAACAATTTTAAACTTAAAACTCTTGGGAGAAATAAAATGGGTCTAGCTTTAATCGCATGTTCTTTGTTGATCGGCTTGGGTGCCTTAGGCACAGCAGTTGGTTTCGGCTTGTTGGGCGGAAAACTTCTCGAAGGCTCAGCACGTCAACCAGAATTGGCGCCGATGTTACAAGGAAAAATGTTCCTTATCGCTGGTTTGTTGGATGCGGTTCCAATGATTGGTGTTGGTATCGGTATGTATGTTCTGTTTGTTATTGTTCCTAACATTCCTCAATAAAACTTTCTGCTGGAATAGTATCCAACAAAAGCCAAAAATGAGGTGTTTACGTGAATATTAATCTTACACTAATCGGTCAATCGATATCGTTTATATTCTTCGTGCTTTTTTGCATGAAGTTTGTATGGCCTGCCATAACTAATGCTATGGCTGAACGTCAGAAGTTGATTGCGGATGGTTTGGAAGCAGCAGATCGTGCGGGGCGGGATAGAGAGTTGGCTCAAGAAGAAGCGATTGCAAAATTGCATAAAGCCAAGCTTGAGGCTGCAGCTATCATTGAACAAGCCAACAAGCGTGCTAGCCAGGTGGTAGAAGAATCCAAGGATCAGGCGCGGATAGAAGGCGAGCGAATTAAAGCGGCAGCTCAGGCTGAAGTTGAAAAAGAAGTTAACCGTGCAAAAGAACAATTGCGATCACAAGTAGCTGCATTGGCACTTATAGGAGCAGAAAAAGTTCTTGGTTCTTCAATTGATGCCAATGCCCATCAGGCCATTTTGAACAATTTAGCCGCTGAGCTTTAGGGGTTAATATGGCTGAATTAAATACACTTGCCAGACCTTATGCAAAAGCCGCTTTTGAGTATGCGTATGCTAATAAGGATTTAGCAAATTGGGCCGCCATGTTGCAGTTGTTAGCACAGGTTGCCAAGGTGGATGTTGTACTGAAAGCTTTGCAAACACCATCGCTCACATCAAAGCAGCAAGCACAGGTCATTATTGATATTTGCGGGCAAGACATTGATGTGAAGGTACAAAATTTTGTTAAGGCGTTAGCTGAAAATAAACGATTGATACTGTTATCTGAAATAGCAGAACTCTTCATAGCTTTCAAAGCGGAAGTTGAAAAAACAGTTGATGTTGATGTGACAAGTGCATTTCCGCTTGATTCGGCTTCAGAAGAAAAATTAGCAAAATCGTTAGCAAAAAAACTCAACTGCGAAGTAAAAGTTAAAACTTCCGTTGATAAAAGTCTCATAGGCGGCATTGTTATTCGTGCCGGTGATATGATAATCGATGGCTCAATACGTGGCCGGTTAACCAAACTCGCAGAAGCGATGAACTCCTAGAGTTTGAGGGATACATTATGCAACAACTAAACCCATCAGAAATAAGTGAAATAATTAAAAAACGCATCGAAAACCTTGATGTGAAAAGCGAAGCCCAAAATGAAGGAACTATCGTTTCTGTTACAGACGGTATCGTTCGTATTCATGGTCTTGCCGATGTAATGTATGGCGAAATGATCGAATTCGAAGGCGGTGTTTATGGAATGGCGCTGAACCTTGAGCGTGACTCGGTAGGCGCTATCGTTTTAGGCGGTTACCTGAGCTTGCAGGAAGGTCAAAAGTGTCGCTGTACAGGAAGAATTCTTGAAGTGCCAGTTGGTCCCGAGTTACAGGGGCGCGTTGTTGACGCACTGGGAAACCCGATTGACGGTAAAGGTCCGGTTAATGCCAAATTGACAGATGCGATCGAAAAAGTAGCTCCTGGTGTTGTATGGCGTAAGTCAGTTGATCAGCCAGTACAAATCGGTTTGAAAGCAATTGATGCAATGGTTCCAATTGGTCGCGGCCAGCGTGAATTGATCATCGGCGATCGCCAGATTGGTAAAACAGCAATAGCTATTGATGCCATCATCAATCAAAAAGATTCTGGCATTAAATGTATTTATGTGGCGATTGGACAAAAAGCTTCTTCTGTAGCCTCTGTAGTTCGTAAGCTCGAAGAGCATGGCGCAATGGCACATACCATAGTTGTAGCTGCAACAGCTGCCGACCCAGCATCAATGCAATTTCTGGCGGCCTTTGCTGGTTGTACAATGGGTGAATATTATCGTGATCGTGGTCAAGATGCGTTGATCATTTATGATGATTTAACAAAACAGGCATGGGCATATCGTCAAATATCCCTGTTGTTACGTCGTCCACCAGGACGCGAGGCTTATCCAGGAGACGTATTCTATTTGCATTCTCGTTTGCTTGAGCGTGCTTCACGTGTATCTGAAGAATATGTAGAAAAGTTCACCAATGGCGAAGTTAAGGGTCAAACGGGCTCACTAACGGCATTGCCAATGATTGAAACTCAAGCGGGTGACGTATCTGCATTCGTGCCAACTAACGTAATTTCGATTACTGACGGCCAGATCTTCCTTGAAGCCAGCATGTTTAACGCTGGCGTGCGTCCAGCGATGAATGCCGGTGTTTCGGTATCAAGGGTAGGTGGTGCAGCACAAACGAAAATCATCAAAAAGTTGTCCGGTGGTATTCGTACAGCATTAGCCCAATATCGTGAACTAGCAGCGTTTTCTCAGTTTGCTTCCGATCTTGATGAGGCAACAAAAGCACAGTTAAATCATGGTGAGCGCGTAACCGAGCTGATGAAGCAAAAGCAGTATGCCCCACGCAGTATCGCGCAAATGGGTTTAATGTTATATGCAGCCAATGAAGGTTATTTGAAAGATATCGAAGTGAATAAAGTGTTAGATTTTGAAGCGGCTCTTTTATCTTATATGGCATCTGAACATGGTGCAGTAATGAATAATATCGTGAAAACAGGCGACTGGAATAACGAAATAGAAGCTACTTTCAAGTCGGGCATTGAGAAGTTTAAGGCAACACAAACCTGGTAATTATAGAGGGGAGCCCTGGGCTCTCCTTTATCTTTTAGTCATGTGCCGTTAGGGTCGTGAGTGAAAGCAAGAGGATTGAAATATGGCTGGCGCCAAAGAGATACGCACACAAATAACGAGTATAAAAAGCACGCAAAAAATAACTGCAGCAATGGAAATGGTTGCTGCCAGTAAAATGCGTAAAGCGCAGCAACGCATGCAGGTTGGAAAACCCTATGCACAGCGCATTCGCTCGGTAATTGGCCATATAGCCAATTCGACGCCTGAATATAAACATGCGTATATGATTGAGCGTGAAGTTAAACGAGTCGGCTTTATTGTCATCTCATCGGATAGAGGTCTTTGCGGTGGTTTGAATACGAATGTATTTAAACAAACTGTTAGAGCGATGCAAGAGTATGAAAAACAAGGTGTTGGAGTAGAGATTTGTACTGTTGGCGCGAAGGCGGCTGCGTTTTTTGGAAGTTTTGGCGCTAAAATAATGGCAACAGTAAGAGATCTTGGCGAAGAACCGGCAATATCGGATTTGATTGGTGCTGTTAAAGTAGTGTTAGATGCATTTACAGAAGGAAAGATAGATAAACTGGTTATAGTAAGCAATGACTATGTAAACACAATGACCCAGGCGCCGACGGTTAGGCAACTATTGCCACTATTACCCGAAGAGTCTGCAAAAAAACATCGGTGGGATTATTTGTACGAGCCAGATGCAAAAGAATTACTGGATGGATTGTTGTTAAGATTTATTGAATCGCAAGTCTATCAGGCTGTGGTTGAAAATGGCGCTTGTGAGCAGGCAGCACGTATGCTGGCAATGAAGAATGCGACAGAAAATGCGGGTGAAATTATAGATAACCTGCAAATGATTTATAACAGGGCAAGACAGGCAGCGATTACTCAGGAAATTTCTGAGATCGTAGGTGGCGCAGCCGCCGTTTAACAGAATTCATGTGGATAAAATAAAATTATCTGCGAAAAAGTTTAAATTTTAAGGGGAACCGGAAATGAGTAGCGGACGTGTCGTACAGATTATAGGTGCGGTTATCGATGTGGAATTTCCTCGCGATGCAGTACCACAGGTTTATGATGCCTTAACAGTCACAGAAACGAATTTAACATTAGAAGTTCAGCAGCAGCTGGGTGACGGTGTTGTTCGTACGATTGCCATGGGATCATCCGAAGGGTTACGCCGCGGGGCAGCTGTAGCCAATACAAAGAAGCCGATTCAAGTGCCTGTAGGCATTGAAACATTGGGACGCATTATGGATGTGTTAGGTAACCCGATTGATGAGCTTGGGCCAATCAATGAAAAAGAGCGTCGCTCAATTCATGCTAAAGCCCCAGCGTATGACCAATTGGCGGCATCAGAAGAATTACTTGAAACAGGCATTAAAGTTATCGATCTCGTATGTCCATTTGCAAAAGGCGGTAAGGTTGGTCTGTTCGGTGGTGCCGGTGTTGGTAAAACTGTAAACATGATGGAATTGATTAACAACATAGCGACAGAACATTCAGGCTTGTCAGTATTTGCGGGCGTAGGAGAGCGTACTCGTGAAGGGAATGACTTCTACCATGAAATGCAGGACGCAGGTGTTGTAAATATCGAAAAATTTAGTGAATCAAAAGTGGCGATGGTATATGGCCAGATGAACGAGCCACCAGGAAACCGTTTGCGTGTAGCATTAACCGGTTTGACCATGGCTGAAAAATTCCGTGATGAAGGTAAAGACGTTTTGTTGTTCGTTGATAATATCTATCGTTATACACTGGCAGGTACTGAAGTTTCGGCATTATTGGGCCGTATGCCTTCAGCGGTCGGCTATCAGCCAACCTTGGCAGAAGAGATGGGAGTATTGCAAGAGCGAATTACGTCTACAAAAACAGGTTCTATTACATCTATTCAGGCGGTATATGTTCCTGCGGATGACTTAACAGATCCATCGCCGGCAACAACATTCGCGCATTTGGATAGTACAGTGGTACTTTCACGCGATATCGCGTCAAAAGGCATCTACCCTGCGGTTGATCCATTAGACAGTACTTCTCGCCAACTGGATCCATTGATCATTGGTGTTGAGCATTATGAAGTGGCTCGTGGTGTACAGGGTGTACTACAGCGTTATAAAGAATTGAAAGACATCATTGCCATTTTAGGTATGGATGAGCTTTCAGAAGAAGATAAACTGGTAGTACAACGTGCTCGTAAAATTGAACGTTTCTTGTCTCAACCTTTCAACGTAGCTAAAGTCTTTACCGGACAAGATGGTAAATATGTAAAACTGCAAGATACCATTGCAGGCTTTAAAGGACTATTGAGTGGTCAATACGATCATCTGCCAGAACAAGCATTCTATATGGTAGGTTCAATAGAAGAAGTAGTCGCAAAAGCGAAAAGCTTGGAAAAAAGCGCCTAGTTGATAAAAGAGGTTAGGTGAAATGGCTATGACTGTTCAATGTGAAGTTGTTAGTGCCGAGAAATCAATTTTTAGTGGATTGGTTGAGATGGTAGTGGCAGCCGGAAGTTTAGGCGATCTGGGCATAGTTTATGGCCATGCGCCGCTATTAACAGGATTGGTGCCAGGCCCGGTAAGAATAGTAAAACAAGGTGGCGAGGAAGAGGTTTTCTATGTATCCGGCGGATATCTGGAGGTTCAACCCAACGCGGTAACTATTCTTGCCGATGCCGTATTAAGAGCTGATGATATTGATGAGGCGGCAGCAAAAGAAGCCCAAGAGGCTGCACTGCATGCAATGACTAATCAGGCGGGCGAGTTTGATTATTCAGCTGCAGCTATTCAATTAGCAGAATCCGTAGCACAATTACGTACAATTCAGCAAATACGTAAAAAGTTTGGTTCATAGAGTTCTGGATGTTTAAGAAAAAGGGTAGCAACTTAGCTACCCTTTTTTGTTTCTGAGTAATACTATTAATTCCATCAAGATAAATTAAAAAGAAAAGAAACTGTGACAATTAATACCATCATTCTTGCTGCCGGAAAAGGCAGTCGCATGAAATCTCCCTTGCCTAAGGTATTACAGCCATTGGCGGGCAGACCTTTATTGTTGCATGTGGTGGAAACAGCTCAGCAAGTCAGTAAAAAGCAATTTGTTGTCATAGGCCATGGCGCAGAAGATGTGAAAAAAACCTTCATAAAAAATAGCGATATAGAATGGATTGAACAAGAACAACAGCTTGGGACAGGCCATGCAGTCCAACAAGTGTTGCCCCATGTCGTTGATGGCGGTATATGTGTAATTCTTTATGGTGATGTACCGTTAATCCAAAAGAGAACTCTGGAAGTACTTATTGAGAAAGTAACCGACAGCAATATCGGATTACTGTCAGTCAGGCTAGAGAATCCGACGGGATATGGCAGGATTATCAGAAATACAGCATGCAAAATTATAGCCATAGTTGAAGAGAAAGATGCCAGCATCGAAGATAAAAAAATCCATGAAGTGAATACGGGAATATTGGCAATTAAAACAGCACAACTTAGAAGGCTATTGCCGCAAATCACTAACGATAATGCCCAAAAAGAATATTATTTAACCGATATCATCAAGCTCGCCGTCGCGAATGGAATAAACATTGAAAGCCTGTGTACCGATGATGAGATTGAAGTTCAGGGCGTAAATGATAAAAAACAATTGGCAACATTAGAGCGTGCGTACCAATATCGTCAGGCTGAAAAATTGATGCAACAAGGCGTAACCCTTATTGATCCCGCGAGAATAGATATTCGCGGAGAAATAGCCATCGGTTACGATGTCAGTATTGATGTAAATTGTGTATTCGAAGGAAAAGTTATTATAGGTAACAGGGTAACTATTGCACCTAACTGTGTAATAGGTGAGCAAGGTAAAACCGTTAATATAGGCGATGATGTAGAAATAAAAGCATTCACCATTATTGAAGAAGCCGATATCGGTGAGGCTTGTGTAATAGGCCCATATGCTCGTCTGAGACCAGGTACAAAACTGGGGAAACACGCAAAAATCGGCAATTTTGTAGAAACAAAAAAGGCGGATATTGGCGAAGGTTCAAAAGTGAATCACCTAACCTATATTGGCGATACCGTTATCGGCAAAGATGTGAATATAGGTGCAGGCACGATTACGTGTAATTATGATGGGGTGAACAAGTTCCAGACAGTTATTGAAGATAATGTATTTATAGGATCTAACACCTCTTTAGTAGCGCCAGTTACTGTGGGAGCCGGTGCAACTGTTGGTGCAGGATCAACGATTAATAAAGATATTGAAAAAAACGATTTGGCGATTGCCAGGGCAAAACAAAAAAATATACAGGGTTGGCAACGGCCAAAGAAAAAATAACTATGTGTGGAATTGTTGGCGCAGTATCAACGCGAAAAGTTGAAAAAATTCTTATCGAAGGTCTAAAGCGACTGGAATACCGAGGCTATGATTCTGCAGGTGTCGCGGTTATAGATCAAAATAAAAATATACAAGTCTGTAAAAAAGCAGGGAAAGTTATAGTATTGGAAGAAGCTGTAAAACAACAGGGCCTAGAAGGCTATATTGGCATAGCACATACGCGTTGGGCGACGCATGGCAAACCGACCGAAGTGAACGCACACCCTCACAGTTCAAATGAGCATGTTGTCCTTGTACATAATGGAATCATTGAAAACTATCTGGAATTAAAAGAGGCTTTAATAAAAGAAGGCTTCACATTTCAGTCAGAAACAGATACAGAAGTTATCGTTCATTTGATCGAAAAACATTTGATCGAAAAACCAGGGTTGTTAGAGGCAGTTAACAGGACTATCCCATTACTAAAAGGTGCTTATGGTATAGCGGTTCTTTGCAAGGATGAACCCAATAAATTAGTGGTTGCCAGAAGCGGCAGTCCATTGGTTATTGGAATAGGCATAGAGGAGAATTTTATCGCATCGGATCAACTGGCACTTCGGCAGGTTACTGATCGGTTTGTCTATTTGGCTGAAGGTGATATAGCTGAAATAACAACGAATGGCTATAGCATTTACAACGAAGGCAAAAAGGTTGAACGTGCCATCGAAAAAATTCATGACGCCGTCGAGTCGGCTGAAAAGGGCAGTTATCGACATTTCATGCTGAAAGAAATTTACGAACAGCCCACCGTAATTCGCAATACATTACTTGGGCGTATCAGCCAGGATAATCTGTTAGATGAAGCTTTTGGCGAAAAAGCAGAAGAATTATTAAAAGATATCCAGTCTGTACAAATCGTTGCCTGTGGAACAAGTTATCACGCTGCAACGGTAGCAAAATACTGGATAGAAAATTATGCGAATATTATCTGCCGTGTAGAAGTTGCCAGCGAATTTCGTTATAGAAAAGTGGTCGTACAACCGCATACATTATTAGTGACTATATCTCAGTCGGGCGAAACTGCAGACACGCTGGCGGCGTTGAAGCTTGCAAAAACACTGGGATTCACTGCCACTTTAACGGTATGTAACGTAGCGCAAAGCTCATTGGTACGCGAATCAGACCTGGCATTATTAACACAAGCGGGTCCGGAAATAGGTGTTGCATCTACCAAGGCATTCACTACACAACTAACAGCATTATTAATGCTCACATTGTATTTAGCCAAACGCAATGGCATTAAAAAGGAAGATGAGCAAAATATATTGACGGCATTACAGCAATTGCCTATTTATGTGGAACAGGCTCTAAAACTCGATGCGGAAATCGAAAGAACATTTAAATGTTTCGCAGATAAACAACATGCACTTTTCCTGGGCAGAGGGATTATGTATCCCATCGCAATGGAAGGCGCATTAAAGCTCAAGGAAATTTCCTACATTCATGCAGAAGCCTATCCCGCAGGAGAATTGAAACACGGCCCATTGGCATTGGTTGATGATGATATGCCAGTGGTTGCAGTTGCGCCCAATAATGAGTTACTGGAGAAGTTGAAATCCAACCTGCAAGAAGTACAAGCCCGGGGAGGCAAATTATTTGTATTTGCTGATGTTAATGCTGGCTTTGAAAATTCGCCGGGAGTAACAGTGATTAATTTGCCGCATATACCCGAAGTGTTAGCCCCTATAGTTTATACAATACCTTTGCAGCTGCTTTCCTATCATGTGGCGATATTAAAAGGCACAGATGTAGATCAGCCCCGCAATCTGGCGAAGTCAGTAACCGTGGAATAAGAAGTTGGTTATAACGGTAAAGTAAAGGGGCTAATAAAGCCCCTTTTTAATTTTTGAAGTCAAACAATCAGATCGTATCCATCACGAAGAATTTCAATAATCTCTTTTTTCGGATTATCAGATAAAGTGATAGCCTGGCCTGTTATTTTCTCTGCAATCTTCAAATATGTTTCAGATACTCGCATCAATACCGAAGTTGGCAGTGCATTATTGTTGGCAAGCGCCTTGCGCTCTTCCATGCGGTCCTTATTCAAAAGGATGTCAGGATCAGGGAAATGGTTCAGCAATAATTGGCGGAAGTCTTCTTTGGAATTTTCGATAATAGTGCCCGCACGATAGGCCGGGCCATCCCAAATACGTGATGAATCAGGTGTGCCGACCTCGTCCATATAAATCAGTTTTTCATTACCCGATTTATCGGTGACATAGCCAAATTCAAACTTGGTATCCACAAAAATCTGGTCAAGATTAGCCAATGCGTTGCTAATCACAGCAAAGCCTTCTTTTAACAACCGCTCATAGTGAGCGATATCATCGATACATTTAAAATTGAATGCTGAAAAGTTGTTTTCAATATCATTGCGGGTAATGTTTACATCATCGGCCTCAGGTACGCCAGGAATGCCTTTGAGTATTCCTTTCGTTGAAGGAGTGATTAATAACTCTGGTAATTTTTGGTCTTTTTTCAAGCCTTCAGGCAAATGAATACCACAAAAATCACGTTCACCTTTAGAGTAAGAGCGCCACATGGAGCCCGTAATATATTGACGGGCAATGGCCTCGATTAATACCGGTTTGGCTTTTTGTACAATCCAGACAAAAGGATGCGGAATATCGAGAATATGGCTGTCTGCCAGGCCTTGCTCACGAAACAATTTGAACCAGTGGTTGGAAATGGCATTTAAGGCTGCACCTTTACCAGGAACCCCATTCATGCCACCTTCACCGTGCCAGATACAATCGAACGCAGAAATGCGGTCACTGATCACCATAATCGCCAAAGGTGCATCAGCGGGCACGTTGTAGCCTTTCTCTGCAATCAGGCGGCGGCTGTCTTCAGCAGTTAACCAGTAAACGGAGCGAACCTTGCCGCTATGGATGGGCTGGTCGGTGCGAATCGGTAAATCATTGTTAACGGCTAATACTTTATCAGCAAGGCTCATAGCGGATCCCCGAATTGTGGAAGTTGGCCAGAATAAAAATAAGGAGGGCGATTTTAGCAGATAACCACAAGCTTGCCATGTTCAAGCAAAAAATGGGCAATGGTTATATTATGGTAACAAGGTTTCCAGCAGGCATGCAAAGCCCTAAACTGCCTGCCATTATTTGACTAATGGCCAGCTGGGGCTGCGCTGGCGGGGAAATGATCCCAGGGTGCGCGACTGCCAATTTGACCTGATGCCAGGCCATAACCAATCAATATCATTAAAACGACGGCCAGACTGACACGAGTAACGAGAGCGGCAAACGGGCGCATGCTTTGCCCCTCATCCTTGTAAACGATAAACAAGCTACTGAACAAGCTGATGACCAGCAAAACAAAATTGATGAGAATGGCAGTTTTTAACCACATAGAAAATATCCCCTGAAGAGCAGTCGCCAATGAATTTGCGTGTGAACTTTAACTGGAAATTAACGCTATTTGTAGCGTTATTCCTGCCAATATTATTTCGGTTGGGTTATTGGCAACTGGATCGTGCGGAGGAAAAACGCCAAATTCTCGCGGCGCGAGAAGCCCTGATTAATCAGCCGGCCATGGAATATTCCCGCTTAAAAAATACAGAAATACAAAATTATCGTAACGTCAGTCTTTCTGGGCAAATGAACGAAGAAGTTTTTTTATTGGACAATCAGATATTTAAAAACAAGTTCGGATACGAGGTGATTCAGCCAGTACACCTCGAAGATGGAAAAATTGTTTTCATTTCAAGAGGATGGATTGAAGGTAGTCTGGATAGGCAAATATTGCCAACGATTGAAACTCCGACAGGAATAGTCAGGTTTGAAGGTTACCTTTACCAGCCCAGTGAGAATTTACAGTTAAAAGAAGATGAAAATAGTCAAAAATGGCCACGTGTTATTGGGTCGATCAATCTGGAAAAACTGTATAAGGCCATTGGCAAAAATGATAAAATTTCGACTCCATATTTGTTGCGCCTGGATAGCATTAGCGCAGGTGCCTATGAACAGCATTGGCAAGTAGTTAATGTCAATCCGGAAAAACATACCGCTTATGCCATGCAATGGTTTGGTATGGCCATATTGCTCATCGGGTTGTTTATTTATGCCAGCCTGAAGCGTAACGAATAAATAAATAGACAGGTTGTTGATGTGAATAGTCCAAAAAATGCCCATAAAATAAACCTGTATTTAATTATGGGATTGCCCTTAATAGGTATTTTATTAACGACAGCCTATTATTTTTATGTCACCCGGGAAGGCATTCATCTGGAATCCAAAAACCAGGGCATATTAATAGCGCCTCCGAAAATGATTACTGACATCCCATTGTCTAGCAGTGAAGGCAAAAAATATCAGTGGTTACAGCCTGAAAAAAAATGGGTTTTTCTTGTAGTAGCGGGTAAAGAATGTGATCAGGCATGCCAGAAAAAACTCTACCTGACGCGACAAATACGCAAAGCGTTAGGCAAATATTCGTTACGGATAGAAAACATCTATCTTGATCTGGATTCTTCCTTGTCGGACGAAACCCGTCAGTGGCTAGCCAAAGAGCACCCCGAAGTAAAAGTGATATATACAGAAGATGAAAAAGCCAAGGCCTGGGCAGTACAACAAGATCCACATCTCGACCTGCTGCAAACAGCAAACTTTTATGTGGTCGATCCTGCCGGCTGGGTAATGATGTATTACACCGATGCGCATGATTACAAAGCGGTGATTAAAGATATGAAGTTTTTATTGAGCAACTCATAAGTTGAATATGAATCCTTTAAAAACGCCAGAAAAAAGAAAGCCGTTATTTATCCTTGCGGCATTAGCCGTGCCTTTTGTGTTTATTGTGATTGCGTTGGGTGCATTTACACGACTTTCCGATGCAGGCCTCGGCTGCCCTGATTGGCCAACCTGTTATGGTCATGTATTGTGGCCAGATAGTTCCCATGAAATTTATAATGCCAATCAAACGTATAATGAAACCCCTGTTGAAACCAATAAAACCTGGCCCGAACAGGTTCACCGTATTTTTGCCAGTTCACTGGGATTAATCAGCCTGGCAGTATTTTTCCTGTCTCTTCGCCTGAGTAAAGACAAGCCCCTTAATCGACAATTAATTGCCATTGTCATAGTGTTAGTATCAGCGTTGATCGTCAAGATTGCGATCAAGGTAAACATGAAAATTACGGCCGCAGCGATGCATGATAGCTACGATATCATTATCGGGTTAATTGTATTGGGCTGTGTAGTATTTTTGGGATTACTGGGCATGCGCAGAGGCATAGCAGAACAGCCGGTAAAATTACCTGCCTTCATTGTCGCCTTTGTTATCTTGCAAGGATTGTTTGGTATGTGGACGGTGACACTTAAGGTGTGGCCTCAAATAGTCACCCTCCATTTATTAGGTGGCTTTACCATGGCGGCATTGTTTTGGTTATTAACACTGCGATTACAAAACAAATATTGGCAATTACCAGAAAGCAGTTTTGAAAAGATTAAAAAAATAAAACCGTTAGTCATTATCGCGTTTCTGATAGTAGTAACCCAGATAGCGCTGGGCGGATGGACAACATCCAATTATGCGGCAGTGGCTTGTCCTGATTTGCCAAGATGCCAGGGTCAATGGTTACCAGAAATGGATGTCGCCAATGGTTTTAATTTAACCCAAGGTGTAGGACCCAATTATCTGGGCGGTAAACTTGATAATGAAGCGCGAATTGCAATACATATGACGCACAGAATTGGCGCTATTATTACCACAGTATTATTAATGCTGGTTTGCTTTCTGCTCAATAAAGCCCATAGCCCCCAAACGCGCCACATGGCAAACTGGATTTTGGGTGCACTGGCGGTGCAGGTTTGTTTGGGTTTATCCAATATATTATTCCATTTTCCATTACCAGTTGCAGTGGCACATAACGCGGGCGGCGCATTTCTGTTGCTGACCATGGTTACTCTCATGCATAGAACATTTACCGTAAAAAAGGCGGTTTGACATGACCAATAATGCGGAAACAACAGAAAGCAGCACCGTTTCCTGGCGCGACTATTACGAACTGACCAAGCCTAATGTGGTATGGCTCATGTTGCTCACCTCTGTTATAGGCATGTTTATGGCGGCCCCAGGCATGGTTCCATTAGACATTTTGATCTGGGGCAATCTGGGTATAGGGTTGTGTGCAGGAGCCGCAGCCGCAGTGAATCATCTGGTTGATCGCCGTATTGATGCTGTTATGGCGCGCACCACCAACCGCCCGATAGCCACCGGTAAAATCCCTGCCATGCATGCTTCAATTTTTGCGATGGTATTAGGTGTTACGGGCATGGCAATCCTCATTATGTATATTAACCAGCTGACGGCATGGCTGACTTTGGCCTCACTGTTAGGTTATGCGGTTATCTATACGCTGTTTCTAAAGCATGCCACGCCACAAAATATTGTGATTGGTGGGCTGGCCGGGGCAATGCCGCCGCTTTTGGGCTGGACTGCAGTGACTAACGAAGTAGGTGGGCATGGCCTGTTATTGGTCATGATAATCTTTGCCTGGACGCCGCCGCATTTTTGGGCGCTGGCCATACATCGCAAGGAAGAGTATGCCAAGGTTGATGTACCTATGCTGCCAGTAACTCACGGCGATAAATATACACGTCTGCATATCATGTTTTACACCATTATCATGTTTGTGGTGACATTATTACCCTTTGCAACAAGAATGAGCGGGTTTATCTATTTGCTCGGTGCAGTAATTTTGGGATTGGGTTTTCTATATTGGGCAACCGTATTAATGATCGGCAAAAATGAAAAAGCCCCGATGCAAACCTTTGCCTATTCCATTATTTACCTGATGGCCTTATTCCTCATTATGCTGGTGGATCATTGGGTGTTGCCACCAATCCCCGATAATGTCTTTATCAGGTTGCCGCTATGAGTTTATCGTTATGAGCGCTAAAAAAGGCATTATCAAAACGGTTATATTTCTGTGTCTGTTTATGGCGCTGATGGTGGGATTGTTAGTCAATAAGATGCTCAGCAAGCCGGTATTGAATACCGAGCAATTGAAAGAGCGAGGTGTATTTTTATACGAGCAACCGCGCATCATCAAACCCTTCACCTTAATCGACCAGCAAGGCCAGGCATTCAATAATGAACGGCTGAAAGGCCATTGGACGCTGGTGTTTTTTGGTTTCACCTTTTGCGCGGATGTGTGCCCTACCACACTGGCTATGCTGAACAAAGCTGTTACATCGATTGAAGATAAAAAGCTGAAAAAGAGCACGCAAGTGGTGATGGTTTCTGTTGATCCTGCGCGTGATACCGCAGCGCAACTACAACAGTATATGGCTTACTTTAACAAGGATTTTACCGGGGTGACGGGTGAGTTTTTGAAGATCCATGGCTTTGCGACTAACCTTGGCGCACCGTTCCAGAAAGTACCTGGCGGCGGCGAGAATTACCTGGTTGATCATTCTGGTTATATTTTCCTGATCAACCCTTATGGCGATTACCAGGGCTTTTTCAAACCCCCTTTTACTGCCGAAGGTTTTGTCCAGCATTACGAGTCTGCCCGCGCTTTGTTTAAAGATTATTAGCGGTCATTGCTTAACATACATACGGCGGCTTAACCGTTAAACGGAAAATAATAAAAATGAAGCCAGCACACCAGACAATTTTTCCCAAGCCGATATTATTAGTATTGGCCGGTTTTATTGTGTTGCTGGCCATCGAACTAACAGCCATTCTGATACTCAATAACGGCCATTTTGTATTTACCCTGGATGATCCCTATATCCATCTTGCCCTGGCAGAAAATATCTGGCACGGGCATTATGGCGTAAACCTGCAAGAGTATTCTGCACCCTCATCATCGATTCTTTGGCCAATACTGATAGCGCCACTCACTGCACTGCCTTATACAAGCTGTCTGGTCTTGTTGTTGAACGCCACATTCGCCATGTTAACCTTGTTAGTTGCCAGTCAGGTAATTAACAAATTACAGCAAGAACAAGGCCGCCCATTATCAGCTAAAGTACAGGTTTTCCTGTTAATGGTATTTATGCTGGCAGTAAACCTCACGGGTTTAACGCTAATAGGCATGGAACATAACCTGCAAGTATTGCTGGCAGTCATAATTGTCTGGGGCCTTATACACAAGGTTCAAACCGGAACAACATCGCTCTGGCTAATAACCGCTATTATCCTGTCACCGCTGGTGCGTTATGAAAATGCCATTATCTCGGCTGTCGCTTTGTTATTCCTGTTTTTACAAAAAGATTGGATAAAAAGCCTGGTTTCAGGGTTGGTGATTGTTGCCTGTCTGGGCATGTTTTCAATGTTCCTGTTAAACCTTGGCTTGAATTACCTGCCCGATTCGGTGCTGGCAAAATCCGATATTGCCGCCAGTGGTTTGCAAAAACTCTTCAATAACTTCAGCCGGAATTTTGCTTTTCCCAATACCCTTAAATCGATAGCCCTGTTGCTAATGGCCGTTTATTTCTGTGCGACCAGCATCATGAAAATGCTGCCTGCCAATAAACGCCTGCTGAGTGCAATAACCGCATTGGCCTTGCTGTTGCATCTTCTCGGTGGCCGTGTGGGCTGGTATTTCCGCTATGAAATGTCGCTATGGGCATTTGCGTTAATCATATTTATCACAATCTATACCTCATTACCGCAACAGCGCGCGGCAAAAATACTGGCAGGGTTCTGTGTACTGGTAGCCTTGATTGAAAGCATCGTCGTTTTAGGTTCCAGCCCACTTGCATCCAGCAATATCTATCATCAGCAATACCAGATGCACCGTTTTATCACCGGCATCTACAAAAAACCGGTGGCCGTGAATGACCTGGGCTGGGCCAGTTATCAAAACAATAACTATGTGTTAGATCTTTGGGGGCTGGGTTCAAGCGAAGCGCGCGAATTACGCAAAAGCAGTACCGATGCGCAATGGATGGATGATCTGGTAACGGAAAAAAATATTGAATTAATCATGATCTATCAAAACGCCACCTGGTTTGCGCAGGTGCCGGCAAACTGGAAAAAAGTGGCAGAACTGGATGTTACTGGCCCCAAGATTACCGCATGGTATCCGGTGAGTTTTTTTGTGCGTAATGAAAAAGACGCCGCGAACGTAAAAACGCAGTTACAACAGTTTGCTATCACCCTGCCTGAAGGCAGCCAGCTAAACTGGATGTATCAATAAACACGGTAAAGACATGAAAATCGCTATTGCCAAGCCTCCCAAAAACCAATCGTCAACAACAGCCAAAGGCACTGAACAAAGCTTGTTCGATAAGTTATGGGCCAAAGTCAAAAAACAAAAACAGGCTAACGAAAAACTACAGTTATCACTGGATGAGCTTTCGGTTATCTACCAGGAAAGAATCCTGCCCGTTGAAAGGCAGCTGGTTTTGCCGTATTCAGAACTTATCGAGAAGCTACTGGAATTCTTCAAACGCAAAAGCCTGTCGCAATGGCAACGGCAGGAGCTGGGTGTATGGATCATGGAAAACATTGAAATGATCACGCCACTCGATCGCGAAAAAAGCCGCGAACTGGTAGAGCAATATTATCAGTTGCTGGCTAACCATCTGGATATGGATATGGATGTGGATGAAATGCATGAGCAGATGGAGCAAGCCAACCGCTTCGATGATATCGACGAGTTCTTTGAAAATTTTGAAGGCATATTTGACGAAGATAAAGCCCGGCAAGAATCGAAGAAAGCAGAATACCAGGATGACCTGTTTGGTTTTATGAATGACGAACAGGAACCAGAGCCCAAGCCCGAACTAGAGAAAGAAAAATTCACAGAAACAGCCAACCCCAGTGATGGCGACAAATGGCTAAAAACCTTGTTTCGCCGCACCGCCAATGCCTTGCATCCCGATAAAGAACAAGACGAAACCCTGAAAGCCCACAAACACCAATTAATGGCTACATTGCTGGCGGCACGCGAATCTAACGATATTTATACCATAGTCAATTTATATGCCGAACATGTCGATGCCGCTGATTTGCTGGTAGAGCAAGAAGTTATGACAACGCTGTGCCAACAATTGCAGCAACAACTACATGATATAGAAATGGCACGTCATCAGTTACTCGACAGCAACCCGGTATTTTCAGCGTTATATAACAATATTTATCACAACAATAAAAAAATGCAGGCCAAAAATATTGACCAGTATCTGGACAGGATTAACGATCAATCGTATGAAATAACAGACCTGGCCCACTCTATTCGCAACCTGAGCGACTTAAAGGAAATATTGAAATACCGGTTTGAGGAAAGTCGATATAGAGATGAATGGCCGGATTTTTATTAATCTAAGGAAGCACTGAATCACTTCTTTTTGTCATTCTGAGCGCAGTGAAGAATCTTGTTAATTCAAGCAGTTAGATTTCTCACAGAGCCTGCCCTGAGTTTGAGGAGGGTTTGAAATTACAGTTATTCAGAGGCTCCCTTATTGATAAATATATGCCAGCTGTCTTTTGCGCTTATAGAACGAACATGGCTGCTTCATTAGCCCTTAAGCAGCCAAAGGAGTTGGTCCCCATTTACCTTCTTGCTCGGTGAAATCTCTTTCTAAACGATCAATTTCATCAAGAGCGAGTTGGTTTAGATAGGCAGTAAGACTTTTGCTAACACCCATTTTTTCCGCATAAGTCATGCGAATAATAATATCTTCCGCTTGTGATTGGACATAACCTTTGTTCTTTTCCCAATTAGCGACTGTTTGATCAGTTTTTCCTAACACTTTGCCTAAATCTTTTTGTGACAAGCCAATTTCTTTTCGGAGAAAGCGGATTTCTTGCCCACTTAACAAACGGGTTTTGTTAATAATCCCCTCACCAATAACTTGATGGAGGCCATCAGTATCATGCACTGCATATACCGTTTCACCGTCAAATTCCATTTCATCAAAACCATTGATTAGGTAGACATTATCTAATCCGCATTCGGTGTAATGATATTTTTTCATAGTATTCACCTGATATTCTATCGCCAAGCCTGATCTTCATTAATGACAGTAATAATAATTACCGGCGTACCTACTAAAGGAATTTGTATACTGACTACAACAGATATTGTCTGTGCGGAGTCATGCCCCTTAACTTTCATTTTCCAACTACCATCTGTTTCTTGATAAGGTCCTTCAACAAATTCGCCTTTAGCCAATATATTCTTGGCCTGTGTAAGTGTTATGCCTCTTTCCACCATTCTTGTTTTGGCATGATTCGTGGTAAAAACTTTACCTGCCTTTGATGTAGCAGCAGCAATCAAAATGTCTTTCCATTCACTCTTGTTTAGTTCTTCAGCCGGTTTCATCCATTAAACTCGCAGATATGTTGTGCTATTGAAGCCTTCATGTACCTATAAAAGTTATAGGTGCATAGTAATAATAATGGGTATTGGGGATATGTCAATTATCTATAAAAATTATAGGTAATTTTGCTTGTCGAAAACTTTAAATATAAAAGGAGGGAGGCTCTTCATCTGTCCTTTTATGGCACATACCGGTTTGAGCAAAGCTGGTATGGCGATGAATGGTCGAATTTTTATTAATCTAAGGAAGCGCTGAATCACTTCTTTTTGTCATTCTGAACGCAGTGAAGAAACTTGTTAACTCAAGCAGTTAGATTTTTCATTTCGTTCGAAATGACAGTTATTCAGAGGCTCCCTAATTGTTGAATTTTTGGAAGCAGTATTTTGCGCTTATAAAATTAGCAAGCTTGCTTCATTAGGCTTTGTTAGCAGTGTGGGCTTTGACGAAAGCCAGAATCACTTCACGGACGATTTTCTTTTCAGGTGCAGGTAACTGCAAAAACGCTTCCAGCACTTCGCGTTCTTCAACTTTCAATCCTGCATCCCAACGCGCTTGTTGCGCATGAACTTTCTTGACGGCCTCATCACCAAACCGTAAAGCATGCGGTTCTACAGCTAGCCATTCTGCCAAAACTTGTAGTTTGTCTTGGGCTGGCATGGCTTCACCATGTAACCAGCGTCTTACCGCCTGAAAGGTGACAGATTTCCCCCAATAACGTGTATTGAACTCTCTTTCCAATACGGTAGGTCGAGGTTCATAACCTGCGGCTGTCATGGCGGCTTTAAGCCTGTCTGCAAATTCTGTTCGTTCAGTCATGAACAGAAAGTTACATTTATTTACAACAATAAGTGAACTACGTGTTATATTTTTTGTTTAACAAAATGTTAGGTTTTTTGGTTCAGTATTCATTGAGACAAAGCCTTATTTTATAAGAGTCGATTTATGCAAAATATTCTGAATGAATTAACTGCCTTACTTGAAACTGATGATCGCTTGTTTGCAGATGGTAAATTGCTGAAAAACAAGATTATTGAATTGGCTTTAGCTGTAGATATTGGACTAATTCGCCTATTGCTTACGAATCAAACCATGCGACAACATTTTTTTGTCGATGTAGATGAAATTCAAGTGTTCGATAAGATCAAGTTCCAGAAATTTGTCAGCAATAAACAGTTTTTGCCAGATAGCTATACCGCTTTTAAAAACAAAATCGGCTTAACAGCAGATGGTGAATATCTCAGTGAAAGTAAAGAAGTGGTTTTAGCATGGCCGTATAAAGATTGTGTGCTTGAAGGAGGTCAAGATAAGGAAGATGCCAAGCGTAATGAAATTTTTTGGAATGAAACTTTAGCACCTGATCAGATTGATCGTTTGTTATCACCAAAAGCGCTGACAAATTTTAAACGCTACGATAAAGATGGAGAGCATAAGGTTGCTGATCTAACACTTAATGATAATCTTATCATTAAGGGAAATAATTTATTAGCATTGCATACAATCAAGAAAATATACGCAGGTAAGGTGAAACTTATTTGCATAGACCCTCCATATAATACAGGTAGTGACGAGTTTAATTATAACGATAGTTTTACACATTCAACATGGCTTACATTTATGAGGAGTAGGCTAGAGATTTCAAAGCAACTTTTACATTCTAACGGCACAATATTTATTTTTTGTGATGACAGTGAACACGCATATTTGAAAATTTTATGCGATGAAATTTTTGGTAGAAAAGCATTTATTACCTCAGTTGTCTGGAAGCATAGTGATAATAGCAACAATGATGCAAAACAATTTTCTACAGATCACAACTACATTCTTATTTATTCAAAGAATGAAAAATGGGAGAGTTTAAAACTTGAACGGGGTGAGGAAAATTCGAGTCATTACAAAAATCCAAATCAAGATCCGAGGGGCAGTTGGTTTGATGGAAATCCAGTAAATTCTCCGAATCCAAGAAAAAATCTAATGTATGAAATCCAGGCTCCAAATGGAAATATTATTTCATGTCCTCCAAATGGGTGGCGTTGGGACAAACATACATTGGCTGAAAAAATGGCAACAGGAGAAATTTTTTTTAATGAAAAGCAAACAGGAATTAAAAGAATTACTTATCTGATTGAACAGAAAGGATTGCCTCCATCTACGCTATGGCATATAGAAGAAAATAATTCGTGGTTAGATTTGGATGAAACTGGCCACACTCGGCAAGCAAAAAGTGAGCAGAAAAATTTGTTCAAAGGTATTGCAACAAGTGAACTTTTTAAAACCCCCAAACCTGAAAAAGTAATTAAAAAAATCATTTCAATAGCTACGGTTGAAGGCGATTTTGTTTTAGATTGTTTTAGTGGCAGTAGCACAACGGCTGCGGTTGCTTTGAAGATGAGTCGCAAGTTCATAGCTATTGAACAAATGGATTATATACATACTTTTTCTCTGCCTAGATTGCAGAAAGTAATTGCAGGTGAGCAGGGTGGAATTACTAAAGAAGTAAATTGGCAAGGTGGCGGCAGCTTTATTTACTGCGAATTAAATCCATCAAATCAATTATTTATAGATCAAATTCTAAAATCAAGAACCAAAGCCGAATTACAGTGCATATGGCAAACAATGCAAGACCGTGCTTTCCTTTCTTACAAAATAATGCCCCACATTATCAATGCCAATTATGCTGAATTTGAAAGTTTATCTTTTGAAAATCAACAGCGATTTCTCATCGATGTGTTAGATAAAAATATGTTGTATGTGCCTTATAGTGAAATTGATGATTCAACTTATGCTATCTCAGATGAAGATAAAATATTGAATCAACAATTTTTTAATTTGCAATAAGGCGCATAAAAATGAAGGAAATAAAAACACTGTATCAATTGCTAGTTGAAGAATTGGGAAAGCGTAATATTGAAAAATTAGAAATACCTAATACTATTACTAAAAATTTAAATCCAGATTTTGGCATGCGGCATTATCAGCAAGCGGCGTTTCGTTATTTCCTGAATTATTGGCAAGAAAGTTTTGATGGCAAGCCACGCCAAAATCATCAACTGTTATTTCATATGGCAACAGGTAGCGGAAAAACATTGATGATGGCCGGGCTTATTTTATATTTGTATGAGCAAGGTTATAGAAATTTTCTTTTTTTCGTAAACAGCAGCAACATCATTAATAAAACGCGTGACAATTTTCTGAATGCACAATCGAATAAATATCTGTTTGCTGAAAAAATTAGTTTTTCAGACAAACACGTTAATGTGCGCGAAGTAGAAAATTTTCAGATTGCTAATCAAGACGATATCAATATTGTATTTTCTACAATTCAAGGTTTGCATATGGCGCTGAATATGCCACGTGAAAATGGCATTACCTATGATGATTTTGAAAATAAAAAAATAGTGCTGATTTCTGATGAGGCGCATCATATCAACGCCGATACCAAAAAAGGATTTATACCTTCATCACAAGATGAAATGTTTGAGGTGATAAGCTGGGAAGGCACAGTAGAAAGAATCTTTAAGTCTAGCGTTGATAATATATTGCTTGAGTTTACCGCTACGGTTGATTTGACAAATGATTATTTGGCAGAAAAATATAAGCCTAAACTTATTTTCGATTACCCACTAAAAGAATTTCGCAAAGACGGCTTTTCAAAAGAAGTTAAAGTCCTACAGGCAGATTTGCCGCCATTTGAACGAGCTCTTCAATCAGTATTGCTAAGCCAATATCGTCGTAAGATTTTTGAAAAGAATAAAAAACATATCAAGCCAGTCATTTTGTTTAAATCCAAAACCATAAAGGAAAGCCAAACTTTTTTTGAAGAATTTAAGGATGGCATTAGCATTTTAAATGCAGAAATATTCCAAGCAATTAAATCAAAAACATCCGATGTGGCTTTAATAAAAATGTTTGATTATTACGACGATAATAATATTACATTGGAAAATTTGGTGATTGAAATCAAAGAAGATTTTGCGGATGGCAAATTGATTTCTGTTAACAGCAAAGAAGAAAGCGAAGCTAAGCAAATTTCTATTAATTCGTTAGAAGATTTAAATAATGAATATCGTGCAGTATTTGCTGTTGATAAGTTGAACGAAGGTTGGGATGTTCTTAATTTATTCGATATTGTGCGTTTGTATGATACGCGTGATAGTAAAGCGGGAAAAATCGGTAAAACCACAATGAGTGAAGCGCAATTAATTGGTCGCGGTGCGAGGTATTGCCCATTTCAGATAACTAACGAACAACCTTTATGTGGTCGAAAATTTGATAGTGACTTGGAAAATGAATTACGCATATGTGAAGAACTGTATTATCACAGTGCGTATAATCCAAGATACATTCAAGAATTAAATACGGCGTTACAAGAGCTTGGTATTAAGGCAAAGGAAAGCAAAGAACGGAAAATTACAGTAAAGGATAATTTTAAAAACACATTGTTATACAAATCAGGCCATATTTTTTTGAATAAAAAATTGCCATATAACAGGGAGGATATTGAAGGGCTTGATGCCAGTACATTTAATCAAAGCTATAAAATTGATTTTAGCACTGGCTATACCAGTTCTAGTGTTGCTTTTGAAGTCAGCGGCATTGATAAAGCAAGTTTAGAACGAAAATCGAAAGACTATAATCTGTTAGATTTTGGTGTCCCAATTGTACGTAAAGCGATACAGCGTTTAGATTGTTATGAATTTTCCACGTTGAAAAAATATCTTCCACATCTTGAGTCTATTCATCAATTTATTACATCAGATAAATATCTTGGTAAAATTAAGTTAGAAATTTCGGGTAGCTCTGAAAATATTGCTAATTTAAGTGCTAATGAAAAATTGCATGCCACCATACAGGTTTTAAATTCTATCGCCGATGTTATTGTCTCTAACAAGGTAGAGTTTAAAGGTAGCACACGATTTGAACCATTTATGTTGAAAGATAAGTTTATTGATAAAACCATGAATTTTATGATTGATGATGGCAGTGAAAAGGAATTTGGTAAATCCATGAATGATATAGTGGAAACAGCCTACCATTTGGACTTGAGCACTAGAGATTGGTATGTGTTTGATGACTGTTTTGGCACATCAGAAGAAAAGCTGCTGATTAAATACATTGATAAACATTATGAAGCATTAAAAAGAAAATATTCCGATGTTTATCTACTTCGTAACGAAAAGCATTTCCAGCTTTTTAATTTTGTTGATGGCAGGGCGTTTGAACCTGATTTTGTACTCTATTTAGTTGGTAAAGAAACTGTAGATACTATGCATTATCAGGTTTTTATCGAGCCTAAAGGAGCGCATTTATTGAAAGCTGATGAATGGAAAGAGGATTTTTTGATAAGCATTAAAGAAAACTTCAAAGCAGAGCGGCTTTTCTCAAACAAAGAATATGCTGCATGGGGCTTGCCGTTTTTTAATCATGAGTTTCGTGAAAGTGAATTTACAGAAGCCTTTAGTGAGTTATTGAATTAGTTTTTTGGATGCTTGGGATTAACAGGTTTATCAATAAGTAGTAGGGTTTATCATAGATAAAACTGCTCAGCCCACTTCCTGAATTTATTAAACGGCCCGTCAGCCTTGCACAGTTGCGGATGCGCCAGTGCTTTCATCGATGACCACATCGCGATGTCATCATCGAGATCATGGCTAAAACCTTTTAGCAGCGAATTCAGCATGATTTTTTTCACCAGTGATAATGGCAACAGCTTCATCAGCGGATGGATTTTCCCGGCATCCCTGATCGGGCCAATGGCCATGCTGTAAAACAGTTTTACTGTGGTGTCGTCAACCGGGGTGGGATTAACAATATTGCGCATTTCGATATTGAATTTAGGAATGCGTACCAGCGTCAGTGAAT